>WTJD01000150.1:35957-38069 GCA_011524975.1 Lysobacterales bacterium | reverse complement strand
GACGCACACCACCTCACCCTCGCGCATTTCGCCGACCTGCTCCAGCGCCAGCAGGGCGGACACGCCAGTGGGCACCAGCGCCAGGACTTCAGGGCTGGGCTCCGGGATGGGGATCAACTGCGCGGCCGGGCAGCGTTGCGCCAGGCGGTAGCCGAAACCTGCGCGCACAACCGCCGCGGCATCGCCTTCACGCCAGCCAGATACGCCGGGGCCCACGGAATCGACCCGCCCCACCGCCTCCACGCCGGCGGGCGCGGGGTAGGTCACCCTGGTATGCTCCACGCGATCCAGACACATCATCTGGTCATAAACCCCGTTCACGCCGGCAAAGTCATGCCTGAGCACCACTTCGCCCGGGCCCGGCTCGGGCCAGGGCTCGGTAACGATCGCCGTGCAATCCCGAAAAGACGCGCCGTGGCGTTCAATGACAATCAGTTGGTTTTCCCGCATCATGGCGGCATCAAGCGTCGCACAGGAGACCCTCTATGCCAACCGTTCTGCTGACAGGCGCGAATCGGGGCCTTGGCCTGGAATTTACGCACCGGTATCTCGAGCGCGATTGGGAGGTGTTCGCCATCACCCGGCAAATCACCCCGGAGCTGGAAATGCTCTCCGACCAACATGCACTGCATTTGGTGTCCGGCGATGTTTGCGACGCCGCCTTTCTCGATGGCCTGCCGGAACGGATGCGGGGCCGGCAACTGGACCACGTGATCAATAATGCGGGCATCATGGGAGCCGAAAGTTTCGCCGGTACGGGCCGGCCCAGGCAGGGGCTGGAGGATTTTGATCGCGACGAATGGCGCCGGGTGTTCGAAACCAACCTGTTCGGGCCCATGCACCTGTCCGCGCGGCTGGCGCCCCTGTTGCGCGATGGCGGCACGCTGATCACCCTTTCCAGCAGCATGGGCAGCATCTCCGGGAACCATTTTGCCGGATGGCAGGCCTATCGCTGCAGCAAGGCGGCTGTGAACATGATGATGAAATGCATCAGCCTGGAGCTGGCCGAGCGCCGGATCATCGCCCTGGCGCTGCATCCGGGCTGGGTGCGGACGGACATGGGCAGCGCCAAGGCCGACCTGTCGGTGGACGAGTCACTGGATGGCATGATGGCCGTCATCGACGGACTCACCTTCCAAGACAGCGGCCGGTTCCTGGCCTGGGACGGCCGCGAGCTGCCGTACTGAGGCCCGGCCGCGCAGCCCGAGCGTCAGCGCGGGCCTTGCTCAGGTAGTTCGCCCGCGGCGCGCTTGCCGTCAATCCAGCGTTTGAAAACCGTCCAGCTGGTGTCATTGGGCCGGTCATCGTCTAGGGGTGGCGGCTCGCGATACATCGGATAGTTGGCCTCGATCTCTTCGCGGAGCACCTCAGGCAGGTCTTCCCACCGATGCAGGCGCATGCCGTGGGTAAAATGCACCATCACGCCCGAGCGCTTGCGCATTTTCATCCACGGCAGCCAGCCGGAAATCCGCCCCCAGCTGATCACCGAGTCCTGGATCTTGGTCTGGCCGCTATCGCGCGCGTCATCCAGGGGGTAAGCCGCGGTCAGGAACTCGCTGGCGTGATACTTGCCGCCCTCGAAATCCTGGTAGTCGCCGGCCAGGGGGTTGTTGTAAAACAGCAGCGCCGCCTCGCCGCCCTCCAGCACCATGCCGTTGATAACGGTCTTCTCCGACCAGTCGATGCGCGCGTTGCCCTCATCATCGCGGGCGTAACGCGGGCCGCGCGCGTTGACCGGGTCGTTGTTGACCTGCATGACCTCCACGGTTTCGCCGGTCCAGGGATTGTCCCAGGTCTTCAGCACCTCGTTGGTCCCCGGGTCCAGGTACAACATGATCTCGCGGCTGACGCTGCGGAATCCGACGCCTTTCTCGTCGTCTTCAAAACGGGCGCACTGGCGTATGTTCATGCCCTGCACGTTGAAGATGTGGCGGTCTTTCTCACCCGGGATGCGGCTGAACACGACCCCCTGCCACCAGTACAGCGCGGTCTCACCCGGCTCGTTGGAACAGAACACCTTGTTGGACGCCAGCAGGGCCTGGTCGGGGTCACTCAGATCGAACCGCTCGTCACCGGCAAAAGCGCCCACGGCGACAGCCAGCGAGACCAGGG
>WTJD01000150.1:26395-35857 GCA_011524975.1 Lysobacterales bacterium | reverse complement strand
CAGCAAAACTCGGGTCGGCAAAACTTGGGCCATAGAAACTTGGGCCATAGAAACGGAGGCCAGCGGTATGGCGAAATGCTTCTTCATGTCACTGGCCCTCCCGGGACCGCTGCGCGTCCACGTGGTCCTTTACCGCCATCCAGCTGGTCCGGTTGGGCCGGCTGTCATCCAGTGGCGGAGGCGTCATGTACTCAGGGTAATTATTTTTGAGTTCACTGAGCAGCGGCTCGGGAAGCTGTTCGATCGAGGTCAAACGGCCGCCCACGGTGGAGGTAAACATCAGGCCCACGCGGTCGCCCATCTTCATCCAGGGCAGCCAGTCGGCCACCCGCGTCCAGGCAATGGTCATCCCGTCGAGCTTCTTCACATTCGGATCCAGGACATCCTCCTCGAGCGCGTAGTCGGTGAAGAACTCCGTGGCATGGTAGGTACCACCGATGTATTCCTGGTAATCGCCGCCCAATGGGTTCTTGTAGAACAGGGGGTAGGCCGATGAAACAAACACCCGCCCGTTTTTAAAGGTGCCTTTGAACCGGAACGGCTCGCCATCGGCGTTGTAGGCATACAGCGGCCCACGCATGTTGACCGGATCATTGGCCACGTGGATGACATCGAGTTCCTCCCCGGTCCAGGGGTTGGTCCATGTATCCAGCACCTCGCCGGTGTCCGGGTCCAGGTAGAGCATGATCTCGCGGCTGACACTCCGAAAACCGGGGCCCCGCTCGGGATGCTGCAGGTTCTTGCACTGGCGGACGTTGACGCCGATAACGCCAAACAGCTTGCGGTCGCGCTCGCCCTCAACGCGGCTGAAAAAGCTCCCCTGCCAAAAGCCGATGGTGGTCTCACCCTCGTTCAGCGAACAGGTGAATTTCTGCTGCAGCTTCAGCGCGTCCTCGGGCTTGTCCGGGTCAAACCGCTCTTCAGCCACGGCGGACGTGACTGCCAGCAGCAGGCAGGCCAGCCCTGTCATGTAGTGGTGTTTCATCCAATTCATCCTCTTTGCGCCCTGCCCTAAAGCGCGGGGCGCGCCTGGTCTCTGGGGGTCATGGAACAGTTCACCAGCATCCACTTGAGGTTAATGCCGATGCGTTCCGCTTTCGGCTCCGTGAACGCGTAGCCGTGCTCTTTCACCGTGCCGTCATCCAGTTGCTCCATGGTGTAAATCACCATCGAGTTACGATTGAAATTGCCGCTGTCCTTCTCGTTCAGAATGTGCCACGTGACCGATTGCAGCATCAACCCGATACGCCTTGGCTCGGCCTCGCGGGTGTCAAACCAGTGTATGTCACCCTTATCATGCAACACGATGTTCTCGTAGCGCTCAAAAGGCTCGTCACGGCCACCCCCAACGCCGGGCAGGTCCGCGTAGCAATGAAATTCGCGGGCGCGCTCCAGCCAGTACGGCTCACCCGAACCCACGCCTGTCAGGCGCTCACCGGTCTTATCGCTCACCTTGTGATCGAAAAACCAGAGCCCCTCAGGGGACAGTTCGATGGTGTTGTTGGTGTGTACCGCCTCGCCCTGCCATTGAAAGCGGCAGGCGTCCTTTTTCTGTTGTCCCCGAAACTGCCCGGCGCGCCGGCGAAATTCGTAGTCGCAGCCCTCGGTGCGCTGCAGATCCGATGGCTGCACACCGGACAGATCAGGCTGCGCCAGGACATCCCCGGTATCGAACCAGTGGCGCATGACGACAACATCCGCCGACTCACCCAGGTGCAAACTGGCGATGCGCCGGCCTACGCTGCTGGCCTCCCCCTGCGTGGTTTCCTGCGTCCAGAGAAATACATGCGGCCCAAATGCCGGCGCCTCGATCGACTCGATGGTGGCATGCACCCGCGCATGCCTGTCGGGCTCGGGCAATCCCCGTCGCCGGTCAAAATAGGCCTGGTTGGCGTTGTTCCATTGCCCCGGAAGCAGTTCCGCCAGGATGAGCAGGTTGCGCTCAGCGGGCGTTGAATCCTGACCCTGGGCCTGGGCCGCGCCCGCCCAGCCCGCGGCACCGAGCGTCAACAGGGTGATCGCCGCCCATACGCGTGGAGCATTTGACCGAATCTGCTTGAACATGGGTTCCCCCAGGGGCTTGGAATCATGATTTTGCCATATCATTATATCAATATGGCATAGTGACTGATTTCAACGCAGCGGAGCGTCCATGAAACAGCGAGGATCGGCGCAAAGCGCCTCACCCTCCATCGTGCTTTTAGGGATCGCCAGTGGGCTGTCTCCGTTTGGCGTAACGATTGCCGTACCCATCCTCGCCGGGATTGCGACGAGCTTCGCCGCAGACTTCGGGCAGGTCCAATGGGTCATCTCCATCTACCTGTTCGGCCTGGCCGCCGCCCAGCCTTTCAACGGGTTCCTGTGCGACCGGTTTGGCCGGCGCCCCGTGATGTTGACCGGCTTCCTCATTTTTGTACTGGCCAGCGTGGCCGCGGCCCTGGCGACCAGCCTCCAGGCCATGATTGTGTTCAGGTTTCTTCAAGCGGCCGGTGTCAGCGTAGGCACCGTGGCCAGCCGTGCCGTGGTGCGCGATACCCATGACGCGCACGGGTCCACTGTCGCGCTGGCGTGGATCGCGGCAATCATGGGCTTCGCGCCGATCCTGGCGCCGGTCATGGGCGGACTGCTGGGGGCCCAAGGCGGCTATATCAGCGTGTTCCTGGTCACGGCCGCTCTTGGATTTTGCATCCTGCTGCTGATGTGGTTTTACCTGCCCGAAACGCTGCAGCCAGACCATGCCCGGCCGCGCTGGGCGGACTGGATGCGCAATTACCTGAGGCTGCTGCGTTCCCCACCGTTCATGGCTCATTCATTGATCTTTGGCTTCAAGCAGGGCAGCTTTTTCGCGTTTCTTGCGGTGGGCGCCGTCATTTTCGAGAACCACCTGGGCATTGGCCAGAGGGAGTTCGGCATTATCTGGGGACTGATGGCCTTCACCTACGTGGGCGGCGCGGTGCTATCGGCCCGGCTGACCCGCCGCTACCCCGTACCTCTTGTCATGCATTTTGCGATCGCAGCCACCTTGTGTGGCGGCTGGCTCATCGTTGCGGTGTACCTGCTGTCAGGCCTGAGCGTGGCCGGTTTGCTGGTGCCCCTGGCTCTGCTCATGGCCGCCGCCGGCACGGTCACCCCAGTGGCCCTGGCCGGGGCCGTCAACGCGCATTTTGAGATCGCCGGCACCGCCTCGGGTCTGTCCAGCGCCATCGGGATCGTCATAGGCGGTATGTTTACCGTGATATCCGGCTATGTTTATGAGGGCTCTTTCCTTCCGATCGCCGTGCTGGTTGCAGTGGCGGCCACCTTGTCCGCGCTTTGTTGGTTATGGGTGTGTCGTCAGCCGAACCCGGCCTGACAGGCCCGGACGCTGGCATGGGGACCTGCGTGAGGAAAGCCGCCGGCGCTTTACTGTTCGGACGCCGCTCCGCTGGCCAGCAGGGCTTCAATGTCCGCAGGGTCATAGCCCGCGGCGCTCAGCACCGCCCGGGTGTCACCACCGGCAGACGGCAGATCGCGATAGAGCCCAGACCTGTGACCGGCCATCTCCAGCGGCAAGGCCGGCAAGCTGACCTGCTGCCCCTCTGAGACCCCTCGAGACAGGGTGACCGGCACCAGGCCTCCGCCCGCATTCAGATGCGGGTCGTCGAACAGGTCTTCCGGACGGCGGATCGGCGCGAAGGGTATGCCGGCCCGTTCAAGCCGCTCCGCGGCCTCATCAAGCGGCATCGACTCAAACACCGGAACCACCTGGGCCAGGATGCGATCGCGCTGCTCCACGCGCTGGTTGTTGGTTGCCAGGCCAGGATCCGCGCCCAGCTCCGTCAGACCGAACTCGCGGCAGAACGCCTGCCACAGCCCATCACTGACGACACCGACGAACACCTGCTGGTCGCCGGCGCACTGGAATATGTCGTAGATGGACCACGCCGAGCGGCGCACGGACATGGGGGGTGGCGGCTCGCCCAGAACCGCCTGCTGCGCCATGTGCTGCCCCACCATGTAAGCCGTGGTTTCAAACAGTGAACTGGAGACCTTTTGCCCCTTTCCCGTGTGCTGACGCTGCTCCAGCGCGGACAAAATACCGATCACGCCGAACATCCCGCCGGTGATGTCAATCACCGACGACCCGGCCCGCATCGGCCGCCCGGGCAGACCGGTCATATAGGCCAGCCCGCCCATCATCTGCGTCACCTCGTCCAGGGCGGTGCGCTTTTCATACGGCCCGGAAAGGAAGCCCTTCAGAGAACAGTAAACCAGGCGCTGGTTGAGTTTTTGGCAGTCATCCCAGCCAAAACCGAGCCGGCCCATGGCGCCGGGGCGGAAGTTCTCGATCAGCACGTCCGCCCGCGCGATGAGGCGGGCAGCCACTTCTTTCCCGGCCGGCGATTTCAGATCGAGGCAGATACTCTGCTTGTTGCGGTTGTACATGGGGAAGTAGCCGGCACCGGAGCCATTCAGACGCCGGGTCTTGTCGCCGCCCGGCGGCTCGATCTTGACCACCTGCGCGCCCAGGTCGGCCAGGATCACGCCGGTCACCGGCCCCATGACCATGTGGCTGAATTCAACAACCGTGATCCCCCTCAGCGGGCGCTCGGCCTGGTCCATGTGCTTCATCCTGAATATCCGCTGCCGAGTCCGCCAACCGGAACGACATTTGGTATTATGATATAACAATAGTTCATTTTCACCCTGCGGCGGTCATCACCTTGGAAATCGATATTCTCGTCTCAGAAGTGGGACCCAGAGATGGTCTGCAGAGCATCGAGCGGGTCATGCCGACCCAGGACAAACTGGACTGGATCAGGGCCCAGTTCGAGGCCGGCACGCGTGAAATCGAAGTCGGCTCCTTTGTGCCGCCCAAACTGCTGCCCCAAATGGCCGATACCGCCGAGGTCACACGCCGCGCCGCGGCGCTCGAAGGGCTGACCGTGGCCGTGCTGGTGCCTAACCGGAAAGGTCTCGAGCATGCGCTGGCCGCGGGCGCGCACAAGGTCTCCATTCCCTTTTCCATGAGCGAGAGCCATTCGATCAAGAATGTGCGCAAGACGCATGCGCAAATGCTGACCGAAATCGGCGCGTGTATCGAATTGCTGGCCAGCTTGGATGCCCGCCAGCGACCGGCTTTCGAGGTCGGTTTGTCGACCGCCTTTGGCTGCACCATCGAAGGCAGCGTGCCGGAGGACCGGGTGGTGCGTATGGCGGAGCAGGTGATCGAACTGGGTGTGGATGAGGTCGGACTGTCCGACACGACCGGCTACGGCAACCCGGCGCAGCTCAAACGCCTGGCCCAGGGCATCTGGTCAGCCATCGGGCGAGAGCGAATGACCGGCGTGCATCTGCACAACACCCGGGGACAGGGGCTGGCTAACGTCCTGATGGCCGTGGAACTGGGGTTCACCACCATCGACAGCTCCCTGGGCGGCATCGGCGGCTGTCCCTTCGCCCCCGGCGCCAGCGGCAACATCGTGACAGAGGACCTGGTTTTTCTGCTGGAGTCGATGGGCCTGAACACCGGCATCGATCTCGAGCGATTATTCGAAGTCAGAGCGCAGGTGCAGGCAGCACTGCCCGGCGAACCCATGTACGGATTCGTACCCGACGCGGGCTTGCCGAAAGGCTTCAAGGCTCACTAAACCCCACCACCGGAAGGCCGGCAGGTTCACTCGGCGCTGGATTCCTGCAGCCCGATCACACCCGCGTACAGGCTTTCCTCCAGCAGTTCGATCGAACGGGTGGTCTCTGCCCTGCCCTCGGCGCGCACGCTGAGTTCGCAGGGGCCGATGCCGGGCTGCAGCCGGTCGATCTTGAACTCGCCAAAGACGTCACTCCTGGCCCGGCCCAACTCGCGGCCATCCTGGCTGAGGACAGCTTCCGCGCCTTCCAGGCACTCCTCACAACCCTGAATGTGAGCCACGACGGTGCCCGCCACAAAGCAGCGGTTCACCAGGTGCAGGTTGCGATACCACAGCCGCGGCTGGGTTCCCAGCTCGGGTTGTAACACCTCCAGCCCTTCCCGGGCAGCCGTCTGGCGCATCTCGCCGGCGTCCACCTTGAGTGATTGAAACACGTCGTTGGGACACACCGACTCGATACGGGGTTTGTTCCAGCCCTGGTCCAGCAGGTGCGCGTCAAAAATCCAGGCCTGGGGTATCTCCAGCTCCTCGTTCCAGTGGACGGCGCCGTAAGGGCAAGCCTCGGCGATCGCTCTCTGGCCCTTGGATTTGACCGGATCGATGATAACGATGCCGTCATCGCGCTGGCTGACCGCGCCGTCTTTGGCCGCGGCCATGCACGGCGGGTGAGCGCAATGGTTACACATGACCGGCATGAAACGGGCCTCGAGCACCGGCCACTCGCCGCGCTCCTGGCCGAGGATGTCCACCCAATGCGCGTCACGGGCCGGTTGCGGCGCCGCGTAGCCGGGGAATTCATTGCCGATATGCTCATCCTTGGTCGCCAGAAAGCAGTTGCGGCAATTGTCGCAACGCTCGACATCGATGATCAGGTTCCATTGTCTGCTCATGACGCCTCCTCCGTCCGCCGCCAGCTGTCCGACCCATCCCACTTTTCGACCTGGATCAACGTGGTGTTGGGCGCCATGGAGGTGGTCTTCTTCGTGATGCACTTCTTCGGGCACAGCAGATTCACACAGCCACCGATATCCGTCGAGTTTCCGGGCTCACCCAGCGGCTGGTATTTGGCGGACGAGGCCGAGGCGCTGACCACGCCCGGCCGCAGTCGTTGGGTGACCTGCGCGGCGCACACCACCGATCCCCGGTTGTTCCACAGCCTGATCAGGTCGTCACTTTTTACCCCTCGCTCATCGGCATCCTGACGGTTGATCCGCGCGACCAGGTAATCATGGCCAGCGACCCGAACCCGGTGGTCCCTGATTTCACGAATCGAACTGGAATCATCGTCACCCATCACGTGAAAGGTGTAACGCGGATGCGGTGTCAGCAGCTGCAGCGGATAACCGCTCAGCTCCGGGTCCCGGGCCGGGTCCTCATAGGCCGGCATGTACGCATTCAGCGGGGGCCGGCCCGGGTCGTCGATCCTGCCCAGCGTCTCCGGGATGAATTCGAACTTGCCCGAGGGTGTTTGCAGCCCGTCGCCAAAATCGCCCACGTATTCAGAGGGCAACGGGTAAGGCTCGGGCACATCCTTGCGGCGGCCCTCGTAAAACCATCTTGAAGCCGTGGGCGCCCGCGAGGGTTCCGGGTCGGGTGGTACGACAAAGTAGCCTTTCTCCAGGAACTTCTTCCATGAAATGTGCTTGGACAGGTCGGAGGAATCGAACACGCGCTTGCACCAGTCCAGCTCCGATGTGCCGCCCTCGGAATAGACCGCGCCCAGCCCAAGGCGCTGAGACAAGGCCAGGAAGATGTCATAGTCTGATCTCGATTCACCCAGCGGCTCAATGCACTTGTGCTGCATCGAAATCACCCGGTGATTGACCATGGAATACATGTGGTGCACATAGCCCGCGCCCACGTTGTAATACTCGCCGATATCCCAGCGTTCGAAGGTGGTGCACGCGGGCAGGATAATGTCCGAAAACCGCGTCTCACCCTCGTTCCACACCGACTGGTTGACCACGAAGGGCAGGTTTTCCGAGCGGTACATGCGAACCCAGCGGTTGGAGTCGACCACTGTCCCAAAGGAAGATGAGCCGTATTTGTACATCATCTCGATCTTCGCATGTCCCGGTGAGGGGTAGCCGAAGGGGAAGAACTGACCCTGGATGGATGTGATGTCGGTGAGGTAGCCCATGGCCTTGCCTTCCATGATCGCCTCGGGCAGCCGCATGCGTGGAATGCTCTGGCGCACCGAGTTCATGGTCAGGATATGCGGCATGCGCTGGTAGTTGTTGGCTGAGTTGGCGCTGAACTGCAGCTCCCCGGAGAAGCTCCCTTCCGCGTAGCCCGGGAAATAGAAATTGAAATCCAGCGGCGTGCCGAACTGCAGGTTACCGAAGTTGACGCCGGGCCTGCCATAACCCTGCATCGCGCCGAGGATCGCCATCATGCGCGCCCACTGCGCGCCCATCGGCGAACGGCAGGCTCCGCCGACGCCGTTGCCCCAGCTGCCCACGCCCAGGTAGGTTTTTTTGCGGCCCCATTCGCGCGCCAGCGCCCGCACATCACGGGCCGGCACGCCGGTTTCGGACGCCTGCCACTCAGGTGTCTTGGGCGTGCCGTCACTGTGTCCCAGCACGTAGTCTTTCCACGAGTCGAATCCGGTGGTCCGTTGCTCCACGAAGCCCCTGTCGTACAGGTCTTCGGTGATCCAGACGTAACAGATGGCCTGCGCCATGGCCGCGTCGGTACCGGGCCGGGGCGCGAACCATTTTCCGCCCAGCAAGGCGGCCGTGTGGTTGAGGTAGGGGTCGATGTGCACCATCTTGATGCCGAGCTCCCTGGCCCAGCGGCGCCTGACGGTGCCCTCGAAGCCGTAGGTGGCATCGGGATCGCTGGACCAGAAGACCATCATCTCTGCTTCTTTGAGGCAATCCTCGACCGTGCCGTAAAACTCCGGCACACCCAGACGCATCGAATTCCCCCAGTGATGCATGGCGCCCCAGAACCAGCCTTCCCAACTGTCCGGATTGTTGTGCACCCTGCTGGCGCCGATCAGGTTCCAGAACCGGTTGAAGGCGCTGAGGTAATGGCCCAGGTTGCCCCACTGGTGGTGCCCGCCGTGGGCCACCAGAACCGCGCCCGGCCCCTTGCGCTTGGACCGGCGAATCTCGCTGGCCACGATGTCCAGCGCCTCATCCCAGGAAATGCGCTCGAACCCGGAGCTGCCCCTGTTCTGAATATTGCGATGGCCATCGGGATCGAAGTCCACCCGCTTCATCGGGTGCATCAGCCGATCCCTGGAGTACACCATGGATTTCTGACACATGCCATGGGCAGCCAGCGTGGTGCGCCGTGGCGGGGTAAATGTCCTGCCCCTGGCCTCGATGGACCAGGATGCCGCGTCTTCATGATCAAACTCGATCGGTGTGATGCGCAGGATTTTTCCGTCCTTGACATAAACGAAGATCGGGCCGCCGTTGGTGCCGCTGGTATAGCGCGTCACTCCGTTACCCATATCGGTACCGGCCCGCCAGCGCGCTGACGGCATGAGACCCAGGGTGGACATGAACCACACCGCCAGATCATCCGGCCCGTCCAGGGTCACCTTGAAGTTCTTGGCCGCGTCGATTCTCACCAGGTGGTCGAAAGGCGGCGTCAGGAATTCCTCCGCGATCGCCTGGTTCTTGAAGACAATGGAAAGATCGGGGTCGTCACACAGGCCCTTGCCCGAACGGATTTTCCCGCCCTCCAGTTGGATCCACCGGCCCCTGGGGCTGTCCTTCAATCGGAATTGAGCGGTCAGGTCTCGCTCTGCCAGACGGGCTGCGAATTCGGGGCGCGTACGGGCGGTAAACTTCAATGCCTGCACCATTCCAAAGAGCAA
>WTJD01000150.1:9770-26295 GCA_011524975.1 Lysobacterales bacterium | reverse complement strand
TCAGGCGTGGTTCCGCAAAACCCCGGAAAGGCGATGCATGCCCTCACGAATCTGAGCTGCCGTGTAGTGGGCAAAACTCAATCGCAGACAATGCCCGAAACGGCCGCTGCCCGAAAACACCGGCCCCGGCTGGAATCCCGTGCCCGCCGCAATCGCCTCACCGCGAAGCGCGACGGTATCAATCCCGTTTTCCAGCTCCAGCCAGAAGAAATAGCCGCCCCTGGGCCGGGTCCAGCGGGCCAGGGGCCGGAAGGCCCGCTCGAGCTCTTCCTGCATCACATCGACCCGTTCGCGATATCGGCTCACCGCGAACTCGATGTGCTGGTCCTGCAGGCCGCTGTCCATCGCGTGGCGTGCCAGGTGCGAACTGTTGTGATTGATCGAACCACCGCTATTGACCCAGCCGGACTCCAGCAAGCGCTTGATGTGGCCTGGGCCCGCCTGGATCCACCCCAGCCTGAGACCGGGCGCGAGTATCTTGGAGAACGTACCCATGGAAACAATGTTGCCGCGATCGATCATGGTGCCCAGGGCCGGCGGCACGTCCCCTTCATAAACCAGCAACTGGTAAACCTCGTCGGCGGCAATGACGAAATCGTGCGCCCGGCTCAGGTCCACCAGGCGTTCACGGCGCGGACCGCTCAGGGTGACGCCGGATGGGTTGTTGAAACTGGGGATGGTGTATACCAGCGCCGGCTGGTGGTGTCTGAGCGCATCCTCCAGCGCATCCATTCGCATACCCTGCTCATCGAGAGGGATGGAAACAATATTGAGACCGCGGTCGAGAAATATCTGAAAAGCCAGGAAGTAGCTGGGCTCCTCGACAAAAACGGTGTCACCCGGTTTTGTGAAACGCTCGCAGACCAACTCGATCGCCTGCGAGTTGCCCCCGGTAACGAACAGCGAATCCGGCGCGGCAGGATGTCCGTAGGCGCGGGTCAGGAATGCCGCCAGCGACTCGAGGAAGCGCCGATCGCCCTGGCTGGCGCCATAGTTGAAGTCGAGAGGATCGGCGCCTGCAATGAACTGCTCGGACAGGGAGCGGAACAGGTCAACCGGCATGAGGTCCGGCGACGGCTGGCCGATACCAAAGTTGATCTGGCCTGCGACCCCGGCGCTGTCGAATGTGGCGCGTACGTTCATGAATGCGACATGCTGGCAGGTGTTGCTGGTTGGAGCAAGTGTGGGACCGGGGCGTGGTTTCTGCGCTCAAGTCACCAACCGAAACACCTCGTCCACGCGCTCTTCGAAAAAATATCGAATATTCCGCGCCGATATCACACGGTTCTGGTGCAATGCCTGCTCGGAATAGAAAGCCACATGCGGCGTCAGGATGACATCACCACGACCGGCAAGCGGGTGCCCTTTCAATGCGGGCGGCTCATCTGCGAGCACGTCCAGCGCTGCCGCTGAAACCTGCCCCGAATCCAGCGCATCAACCAGGGCCGTCTCATCGACCAGGGCGCCCCGCGCGACGTTGATCAGCAAGGGCTTTCGGCACATCGCATCACATGCAGAGCGGTCGATGATGGCCCCGGTCCCCGGGTCGTAGTTGCAATGCAGGCTGATGATGTCGGACGAAGACAGCAACGCCGGCAGAGTGACCAGCGAGACCGGGTTTGGGCCTGGCGCCTCATCCAGGTATGGATCATGGGCGATCACGCTCAGCCCAAACCCGAGTGCGCGGCGGGCGACGGCTTGCCCGATGCGGCCGTAACCCACAAGACCCAGGGTCTGGCCGGAAAGACGCCGCAGACCGCTGATTTCATCCCAGGCCCAGCTGAGCCGGTTTTCCACCTGATCCCGGTAGTCGAACAAGCGGCGGTTCAAAGCCAGCATCAGCGCCATGGCGTGGTCGGCGACCTCATCGGTGCAGTACTCTCCGACACAGCACACGGCGATACCGGCCGCATGCGCCGCGGCGATGTCCACCGCGTCATACCCGGTGGCCGCGATGGAGATCAGACGGCAGTTTTCCAGTTCGCGAATCACCCCTGGCGTTATCCGGACGTAGTCCGTCAGAATCGCGTCAGCGCCCCTGGCCGCCTCGATCAACCCCTGTTCATCGCCATTCCAGGCATGGCGTCTCACGCTTGCGCCTTGCGGAAATTCCGCCAGTTCGACCGACAGATCGCGCCCAGCGCCTTCCGGGCTGTCTGCCACCAGGATGTGCAAACCGCCGCTCATTCCCGGGCCGGCGCCGGCCCCGGCACGGGCCGCGCCAGGTAATGGAGCACCGCAATGGTTGCAGCCGAGACCACCAGGCCCGGCCACAAGGGCTCGGTTGTGAATACGCCACCCAGGCCCATGTCAGCGGCCACCCGCCAGACCATCACGGTCAGGAGTGACAGGCCGATACTCCAGAATGCCGCCCGGGGAGACAAAGTCCAGCCCAGCACCGCGGCCAGCGTGGGCAGGAACAGCGCGGCGGAATTAATGGTGAACCCGAACAACAATACATCGATGATGTCCTGCATTTTCCAGGCTAACGCCAACGCAACCAGGCCGGCCAGGGCGGAGGCGGCCGCGCTCATCCGCAACAAGCGGCGGTCGCTCACTGCAGGATCGACATAGCGCTGGTATACATCGCGTGTCAGGTTGGCGGATACGGTGAGAATACAAATATCCGCCGTCGACATCACGGCTGCCAGGATGCCCACCAGCACCAGGCCCTTGAGTCCGGACGGGAACAGTTCCACCACGAAAGTCGTCAGTACGCCCTGGGTATTGGAAAGGTCAGGAAACAGGACGGCCGCGGTCATACCCAGCCAGGTGGCGGCCAGCGCGATCGGCAGCATGAACACCGCCGCCAGCAGGGCGCCATTGCCTGATGCCCGGGCGTCGCGGGCGGCGAAACACCGCGTAAAACTGTCCATGGCGACGAAAAAGCTGAATGCGATGGACACCACCAATGCCAGGATAGAGGGCCATCCCCAGGCGCCCGGATCAAAATAGCTGGCCGGTAATTGAGCCTGTAGCGCGGCAGGCGTGCCGCCGTTGCTGATGGCGATGGGGATACCCACCAGCACGACCCCGACCAGCAGGAGCACAAATTGCACCCAGTCGGTGTAGGTGACGGCCAGGAAGCCGCCCGTGGCCGTATACAACACCACGATACCCCCAGATAACAACAGGCAGGGGATGAAGCCCCAGCCCAGCAACACCTCGATGATACTGGCAGCCGCAACCAGCTGACCGGCGGCAAAGGCGATGAACGCCAGCGACGTGGTCACGGTGGCCACGATGCGGGTTCGACTGTCAAAGCGGTGTTCAATGAAGTCGGGATAGGTCAAATGACCATGCCGATCCCCCAATCGTTTCACTCTGCCCGCGAAGAGCACGCCGAATAGCGCGCAGCCGATGGCCAGGGCGAGCACGTACCAGGTGGCGGAAATACCAATCTCATGCGCTTTGGCCGACCCGCCAACGATAGAGGCGCCACCCACCCAGGAGGCCAACCAGAGGCAGGCGATGGAGAAAGCACCGAGGCGCCTTCCCGCCACGAAGTAATCCTCGATGTCATGCTGGCGCCGGCTGGCATACAGGCCCAGGGCGACCATCAACGCCAGGTAGAAGAACACGATGCCCATGTCCAGGTTGCTCATGGGTGCATGTTAACGTAAAGAGGAGAACAGCCAGGTCAGCAGAACAACGGCGTCCCTGTCCCCGGGCATTCAATTCCGGGCCGGGCACGCCTTTTTTGGCCCGGTTCACCGCCTATCAGGCACAGGGCATATACTGAGGGTTTGGCATTGTTGCGAAGAAGGCAAAACATGAATCAAGGGGACCCCGAAAGCAGCGGCCTCATAAGGCATCTGCAACCATGGACAAGCTGGCGGCGTAAACGCTTCTGGCTGCTGGCGGCATTCATTGCCTACACGCTTTTGGGCTTTTTTGCCGCGCCCTCGCTGGTCCGCTGGCTGGCGGTTTCCGAGCTTGAAAAAGCGGGCCGCAGCGCGACGCTGGAAACGGTCAAAGTCAACCCGCTGATGTTGACGATACTCGTGCAGAATGCCGAAGTACGGGACACCGACGATACGGTTATCCTGTCCTACGACGAATACTTCTTGAATTTCCAGGCGTCATCATTGTTTCGCTGGGCCTGGACCTTCAAGGAAATTCGCCTCATGGGTCTGTATATTCACGAGGAAAGATTCGAAGGACTGGACACCCGGTTTACTCGCCTCGGCGAAGCCCTGCGTTCGCCCGAGAAGTCATCGGACACCGAGGACCCCTCCGGCATCCCACGAGCGATCATCGGGCATTTCCTGCTCTCGGACGGACGCATCTCCGTCATTGATCAAACTGCCGGTGGTTTTGAGAGTGAATTTGGCCCCGTCAATATAGAAATTAATGATTTAAGAACGATACCGGATCACTCCGGCGCGCAGACGGTCAGCATCCTGACCCGCGACGGGGATCATATCGAATGGAAGGGAACACTCCAGGCCGTCCCCTTCGCCTCAAAAGGTCGACTCACCATCACGGGCACCGGTTTAACCGACGCGCTGACCTACGCGGAACACTTTTTGCCCTTCAAGGTGACCATCGACGGGGTGGATATCCGTCTCGACTACGAGACCGGCCTCCGCGACGGCTCGCTGTTTTTCACGGTCGACAACCTGACAGCCGGGGTAGATGACACGCGCGTGGTACCGCAAAGCACGGGCCTGGAAGTGCTCTCCGTCGGCTCCATGAGTCTCGCAGGCGGCATGCTGAGATGGCCGGAGCAGACCGCCCGCGTCGAATCGGTGCAGATTGATGGCCTGTCTTTGAATGCCGGGCTGTTAAGCGATGGCTCGCTGGACCTGCTGCAACTGGTGCCCGCAACCGGGGAGGAGCACGACGACTCGGATGCCGCGGCAGCGCCCTGGGTGATCGAGGTCGGCAGTTTTCGTATGCCCGACGGCGCGGTGCATTTGAGCGACGCGACCGTTTCTCCCCCGGCCCGGGTGTCCATGAACCCGCTGGATGTCAGCCTGCGCGACATCGACAATCGCGCGGGAACCGAGATTCCCGTCGAGTTCAAAACCCAGCTGTCCAGTGGGGGCCAGGCGGCGTATGAGGGCGTGCTGAAAATACTGCCCGACCTGCGCACGCGGGGTGAGGTGAGCCTGGAGAGCATCCGGCTGGACGTTGCTCAGCCCTATGTGCAGACCGTCGCGAGAGTGAATATCAAAGACGGCGCGGTGTCGATGACCGGGGATCTCGAACATCACCCCGAGCAGCCGGCCAGGCTGATCGGCAGCCTCAGGGTTTCCGAACTGTCGATCCACGACGACCAGCTGGATGAACAGCTACTGGCCTGGGACGCGCTCAATATCGATCGCATCAAGGCGGATCTTGCGGCGAACCGCCTGGAAACCTCGCAGCTGGAATTCGAAGGGCTGTTCGGCCGCCTGCACATTGCGGAAGACCTCAGCACCAATGTTTCCGACCTGCTGGTCGAGTCATCCGGCGCGGAGCCGCCTGAGGCCCAGGCGATGCCCGAACTGCAACTGGGCGGGATCGTGTTTTCGGACTCCGCCCTGGACTTTTCCGACTTTTCCCTACCGCTGCCTTTCAGGGCCAATATCAAACATCTCCAGGGAGAGATTTCGACCCTGTCGACCACTTCCAGCGAGCCGGCAGCCATCGCGCTGGAAGGCCAGGTCAATGATTATGGCGAAGCGCTCATCGAGGGACAGTTAAACCCCTGGGCGCCCACCGAACTGGCGCAAATAGATATGACCTTCCGTAACCTGGAGCTGTCCCGGCTCACGCCCTACACGGTTCAATTCGCGGGCTATGCCATCGATGACGGGCGGATGGCGCTTGATCTCGGCTACCAACTGGACCAGCGCAAGCTGAACGGAGAAAACAACATCGTTATCCAGGACATCGTACTCGGCGAAAAAGTCGATCACCCGGATGCCGGCAGTCTGCCCATGGGGCTAGCGATCGCGCTGCTGACCGACGCGAACGGCGTGATTGATCTTGACCTGCCGGTGGACGGCGATCTCGATAACCCGGAATTCAAAATCAGCAGCATCGTCTGGCAGGCCCTGGGTAATCTCATCACCAAGGCGGTGACGGCTCCGTTCAGACTGCTGGGCGGCCTGGTCGGCATCGACTCCGAAGATTTTGGAACCCTCCGGTTCGCGGCCGGCCGATCCGATCTTTCACCGGCTGACCGGGAGCAATTACTCAAGCTGGCCGAGGCGATGCAGCAGCGCCCGGAACTCACCGTCGAAATTGCCGGCGTGTACGACACGGCACTGGACACCGAAGCGCTGAAGTCGGACGCGGCGGAGGCGCTGATCGAGCAACGTGCCGAACAGCTGCCGATCGGGACGGAAGAAGTCAGCACCGAGCATGAAAAGCGAGTGTTGGAAGCACTGCTTGCCGAACAACTGCCTTCGCTGGACCTGGGCAGCCTGCAGGCCGAAGTGAGCACCCTACCCGAAGGCTCCGAGGAGCCCGTGCTGGACCTGCCCGCCTACGTGGCCGCCCTCAAAGACCGGCTGACCGCAGCCCAGTCGGTGAGCACGGCCGACCTGGTGGCCCTGGCCAACAGCCGGGCGCAATCGGCGTTGAACGCGTTGAACGAAAGCAGCCTGGAAATGCCGCTGAATGCCACGCTGGCAGAACCGCGGGAAGCCGAGGGTGACGATGACCGTGAGGTCCCGCTGGAGCTGGGCGTCAGCGCCGGAAGCTAAGGCCACAAAAAGCATCCTGACCGATGACACATGACCCTGAGCGGTCATGTGTTAACCTGTGCCACCCCCAAATGGATAGCACGGAGTTCAATGGTGAACAAACGCAATATTCTGACGCTGTGTTTCTTGCTGACGCCACTGCTGAGCGGCTGCGGCCAGGACGCGGCAGCACCCGGCAGCGAGGCCACCTCATCAACGGCAAGCCAGGCTGCACCGGCCATACCTGATGGCATCACCCTGATCGAAGAATTCAAGGGTGAGCCCGGAAGTATCGCCATCCCCTACACCAAGTATCGGCTGGACAACGGATTGACCGTGGTACTGCATGAAGACCACTCCGATCCGCTGGTACATGTTGACGTGACCTACCACGTAGGTTCAAACCGCGAAGAACCCGGACGCTCCGGCTTTGCGCACTTTTTTGAGCACATGATGTTTCAGGGTTCGGCCAATGTCGCCGATGAGGAGCACTTCAAGATCGTCTCCAATGCCGGGGGAACGCTCAACGGGTCAACCAACTCTGACCGCACCAACTATTACCAGACCCTGCCCGTGAACCAGCTGGAGACGGCCCTGTGGCTGGAAGCGGACCGGATGGGGCTGCTGCTTGAAGCCGTCACGCAGGAAAAATTTGAAATCCAGCGGGAAACCGTCAAGAACGAGCGCGGCCAAAGAGTGGACAACCAGCCCTACGGACGTGCCTATGAGACCATCGCGAAGAACCTGTATCCGGCTGATCACCCCTATTCCTGGCCGGTCATAGGCTGGCTTGAAGACCTCAACCGGGCGGATGTGAACGACCTGAAGCGCTTTTTCCTGCGTTGGTACGGACCCAACAACGCGGCGCTCACCATCGGGGGCGCCATCGACCCGGCACAGACATTGCAGCTGGTCAACAAGTACTTCGGCTCCATACCGACAGGTCCGGGCGTGGAAAACCTGCCCAAGCAGCCCGCCGAACTGGAGTCAGACCGCTACGTCACCCTGGAAGACAACATTCACCTTCCGGCGATCGCACTGCTCGTACCGACGGTGTACATGGCCCATGAAGACGAGGCGGCATTGGACGCGGCAGCTGAGATCCTCGGCGGCGGGCCGGACTCGTTGCTTTACCAGCGTCTGGTGCAAACCGGGCGCGCAGTGCAGGCCTATGTCTCCCACAACTGTAACGAGCTGGCGTGCGAGATGTACTTCGTGGTCATCCAGAACCCCGCCTCTGGCGAGACGCTGGCAGACATGGAGGCCGCCATTCGCGAGACGATGGCTGAATTTGCCGAACGCCCGGTGAGCGAAGATGACCTGCAGAAGTTCAAGGCGCAGTATGAGTCCAGCCGTGTATTCCGGCTGCAAAGCGTCTCGGGCAAGGTTGCCACCCTGGCGGCTTACCAGACTTACCAGGGGTCGCCGGCCGGCATCGGCGCTGAAATAGATCGCTACCTTGGGGTAAAAACCGAAGACGTCACACGCGTCTTCACTGACTACATCCAGGGCAAGCCCGCGGTCATACTGAGCATCGTACCCAACGGGGCCGTCCAGCTTGCCGCGGCAGAACCCAACTACACGGCTCCGGAAAGAAACATACCGGAGCAATTCGGAGACGAGGGCAATGAACTGCCGTTGCGTCCCTTCAGCGACACATTCGACAGGAGCCAGCGGCCAACACCGGGCGTCAACCCGACCGTCGAGCTGCCTTCGATCTGGGATACTTCACTGGCCAACGATGTACGGGTCCTGATGGTACCCAACGCCGAGACGCCCACGGTCACCGTGCGTGCCGACTTCGCCATGGGGCTGCGTGACGAACCACTGGGTAAAGCCGGCCTGACCTCACTCACCGCGCAGCTGATGCAGGAAGCGACCACGGAGCGGAGCGCAGCGGAATTTGCCGAAGAGCTGAAACGAATCGGCGCGAGCGTCAACGTGTTCTCGGGTGACTATGACACCTCGGTCACCCTGAATGTGCTGGCCAAACATCTGGACCGCGGCATCGAGCTGATGCTTGAACGCGCGCTCAAGCCGGCCTTTACCGAGGAGGATTTCCAGCGGATCAAATCCCGCACCATCGAAGGGCTGATGCAAAACCGCAAGACACCCCAGGGACTTGCGGGGCGCGCCATCGACGCGGCGCTGTATGGGCCTGAGCACCCGCTTTCATTCCCCAATGGAGGCCTGCCGGGCACCGTCGAGCAAATCACGCTTGACGACGTCAAGGCCTATTACGCCGCGCACATGCCGGCGCATTTGAAGGGCATCCTGGTGAGCACCAGCCTGGACCAGGCGGATACGATCGCGGCCCTGCAAGGCTTCGCCGATATCCAAACCGGAGAGGTTTATCGTGAAAACCTGGCGGAACTGCCGGAAATGTCCGAACGGCGCCTTTACCTCGTCGACAAGGAAGGTGCGGCGCAGTCCAGCCTGAGAACCGCGCAACCGGCACTGGCTTACGACGCCACGGGAGACTTCTACCGCGCCGGGCTGATGAACTTCAACCTGGGTGGCACCTTCAACAGCCGCATCAACCTCAACCTGCGGGAAGACAAGGGCTACACCTATGGCGCGCGCAGCTTTTTCAGCGGCGGTCCCGAGGTCGGCAGCTTCGTATTCTCCAGCGAGGTGAACAAGGATGCGACAGCAGCCTCGGTCACCGAGGTGCTGAACGAAATGGAAAGCTACGCCCGGGACGGCATGAGCGAAGACGAGTTCGACTTCATGCGCAGCGCGATCGGCCAGCGGGATGCTTTGCAGTATGAAACCCCGGGACGCAAGCTGGGCCTGTTGGGCAATATCCTGGAATATGACCTGCCACTGGATTACCGCAGTCAGCAAAAAGCGATCCTGCAGGAAACCGACCGGGCAACCCTGAATGAATTGGCCGGCCGGCTGATCCAGCCGGACAACATGGCGATCGTGGTTGTGGGTGACGCGGCGTCTGTTCGCGAAGAGCTTGAAGCCCTGGGTATGCCAATTTCCGAGATGAATGAGGACGGCTACCTGGTCGAATCCGGGGACACATCGAAAGAGGCGAGCGGTTCACCCTGACCGCTGGCGCCAGCAAGAAAAACGGCCGGCAGTAGCCGGCCGTTTTATATCTAGGCGCAGGAATCCTCTCTTAACACGCGAACGCGCATCCTTCACCGCCTGACCCGGGCGCGATGTGTTCCTATTTGACCCGGCCGTAGATATCTTCGAAGCGTTCGATATCGTCTTCCCCGAAATAGTCACCCGTCTGCACCTCAATCAGGTGCACGTCGTCACTGCCGGGGTTTTCAAGCCGATGCAGGGTATCCAAAGGAATATAAGTGGACTGATTCTGCTCCAGCAGAAATTCTTTGTCCCCCAACCGCACTTTCGCCGTGCCGCGCACCACCGTCCAGTGCTCACAGCGCCGCTGGTGTGACTGCAGTGAAAGCACCTGGCCGGGCTTCACCACCAGTCTCTTGACCTTGCAGTCGTCGGCGTCTTCCAGCACGGTATAGCTGCCCCAGGGGCGGTGCACGGTCTTGTGAAACGTAGCGGCCTCATGCTCAAGATCCGCCAGGTGTTCCACCACCTGTTTGACGTCCTGGGCCTGCTCACGGTCAGCGACCAGGACAGCATCGCCGGTGTCGACAATGACCAGGTTCTCGACGCCGACGGCAGCCACCAGGCGATCCTCGCCCTGCACAAAACACGCACGCGAACCCACCATGACCGCTTTTCCGCGAATACTGTTGCCGGCATCGTCGGATTCATACAGCTCGCTGATGGCCTTCCAGGATCCGATGTCGCTCCAACCAAAATCGCTGACGACGACCGCCGCATTGTCAGCCCGTTCCATCACGGCGTAATCGATAGAGATGGATGGGCACTCGGCAAAGGGTTCAGCCGGGATCTCCATCGGCACGGCCGAAGTATCCATCTGGCCCCAGGTGCTTTCAGCGGCTTCCAGCACTTCGGGCGCATATCGCCGCAGAGCGCTCACAATGGCGTCGACCTGGAAACAGAACATGCCCGAGTTCCAATGGTATTCGCCCGAGGCCTGGTAGGCTCGCGCCGTCTCCAGATTCGGTTTCTCGACAAATGCCGCCACTTCGTAACCGTGCCCCCCGTCCAGCGTCTCACCCTGCCGGATATAGCCGTAGCCGGTTTCCGGATGGGTCGGAAACATGCCGAAGGTCACCAGGCGGCCCCGTGAGGCCAATGTGTGCGCTTGCGCGACCGCCGCACGAAAACTGTGCTGGTCCCGGATCAGGTGGTCTGCCGGCATGATCATCATGCAGGCATCTCCGCCATGCTGCTCACGCAGGCAGAGAGCGGCCAGCGCAATGGCCGGCGCGGTGTTTCTGCCAAAGGGCTCGAGCAGGAAGGTGGAAGAGTCAGAGTCCGGATCGAGGCGATGGTACAAATCCCTGGTGTAGAAATAATAGTCCCGGCTGGTCACGGTAAGCACAGGCGCCCCGCCTGATATCTCACGGGCACGCAGCCAGGTTTTTTCAGCCAGCGACTCGCCATCGGACAGTTGCATGAACGGCTTGGGGTGCGCCCGCCGGGAAACGGGCCACAGTCGCGTGCCCGCCCCGCCCGAGAGAATGACGGGAATCAACGGCGGGCTTCCGGTTGGCTTATTCATGGCTTAATCAGCTCCTCAAGACATTGCATGAGTGATTGGGACAGGCCGGGCGGCTCAAAGCCGGTGGCGCGCCGCAATTCAGAGGTGTCCAGCACGGAGTACCTGGGCCGGGTCGCCGCCTGCGGATATCCGGCCGTATCGATTTTCTCCAGCTGCGGCGGGTTCTCCAGCAAACCCAGCCGCGACGCTTGCTCAAAAATGGCGGCGGCAAAGCCATGCCACGAAACCACGGTTGAATCGCTGTAGTGAAACAGGCGACAGCCCCCTGACTTTGGCATCACCTGGCTGTCCAGGCAGGCCGCTGTAACCCTGGCCAGATTATGCGCCCAGGTGGGGCAGCCAACCTGGTCATCCACGATCCGCAGCACCGTGTTCGACCGGGCGAGCCGCAGCATGCTGAGGACAAAATTGTGCCCGTGCGATGAGTACACCCACGAGGTTCGAAGGATCAGCGAGCGGCAGCCGCTGGAGCGAACCGCCCGTTCACCGGCAAGCTTGGTCGCCCCGTAAACACTGAGCGGCCCGGTCGGGTCTTCCTCCAGGTAGGGGCGAGACGAGCTGCCATCGAATACATAGTCGGTGGAATAGTGCACCAGCGCGCTGCCGTTCTGACGCGTCCAGGTTGCCAGTCGCGCGGGCAAGGCTTCGTTGACCAGTGACGCCAGCGCCTGATCTTCCTCGGCTTTGTCTACCGCTGTATAAGCGGCGGCGTTGACCACCAGGTCCGGAGCGTAATCACCCAGCAGCTGCTCCAACTCGGCGGGATCACCCAGATCCGCCTGCCGGCAATCTGGCGCATTGGATCCGGCAGCATAGAGGTCTGCGGCGAGAACCTCACCACGCGCAGACAGCAGTGGATACAGTTCATTGCCCAGTTGGCCCGCGGCCCCTGTCAACAGGATTTTCACGTGCGACACTCCTCGCGCCCACGCATTGCCGCCCGCATGGTCATCGCCGATGTCCATGCTCGACAGCGCTGGAGGGTCGATGGCTGATCAGAACGGTATATCGTCTTCCTGAAAATCCTGGTTCTGCTCCGGGCTTGGCGCGGGCTGACTATCGCGAAAACCACCCGCCGCCGGCGCCGCGTCTCCCGCACCGGCGCGGCCGCCCAGCATCTGCATTTCATTGGCAACGATCTCGGTGGTGTATCGATCCTGTCCGCTCTGATCCTGCCATTTGCGGGTTTGTATCTTGCCCTCGACATACACCTGACTGCCCTTGCGGAGATATTCACCCGCGACCTCGGCCAGGCGGTTAAAAAACACCACCCTGTGCCATTCGGTCTTTTCCTGGCGATCGCCACTTTGACGGTCGCGCCAGGACTCCGTTGTCGCCAGCCTGATATTGGTGACGGCCGATCCGCTAGCCGTGTAGCGAGTCTCAGGGTCGGCCCCAAGGTTGCCTACCAGGATGACTTTATTGATACCACGTGCCATTCATTTCTCCTGTCGGACGGAATCTGACACCGTCCTCTTAAAGCTCAAATCCGGGAAGAGTGTAGCACACCGTCCCCGCCCAAAATGATCACGCCGAAGCCTGTCTCGACGGTCTCGGCAACACGCTCCAGAGCAGTGAAATCGCGGTGGCCGCCCAGAGCGTCGTGGTGCTGTCGGTATGCTCCAGCAACCATCCGCCAAGCGCCCCTCCCGCAAATGCCCCCAAAAACTGGAAGGTGGTGTAAACCCCCATTTTTCTTCCGCGCCCACTGGCCGCCGAAAGTCGGCTGACCAATGACGGCATCGCTGCCTCCAACACGTTGAACGCCAGGAAGAACAGGGTTGCACCGGCAAACAGCGCCCACAGCGGTAACGACAGCGCGAAGACCGCCATGGCGACACCGAGTCCGACAAATGCCCACCGCAGTGCGACCTGTTCCCGCTGACGCTCGGCCAGGGCCCTCAACAAGGGAAACACCAGTATGGCCGACAAAAGCATGGTCGGCGCGTACACCATCCAGTGGCTGGACAGCGGCATTTCGTAACTTCTGATGAGCGTGCCCGGCAAAACAACAAAAAACAGGGTCATCAGCGCATGCAGCAAGAATACAGACACCGCCAGCGGCCAGATATAGCCACCCTCCCCTTCCTCGTGTGGGGAATCTTCCCTGTCATGCCCATCGGGCGGTGCGCCCGCCAGCAGCACCATGCCCAGCAGCCCCAGGGCCGCTGTAAACCAGAACAGCCCCTGAAGGCCCAGCAGGGAAGCCAGCGGTACGGAAAGAATGATGGAAAGCAGGAACGAGGCGCCGATACCCATCCCGATCATGGCCATGATCAACGAGCGCTTCTCCGGCCTCGTGTGGTCCGCGGCAAACGCCAGCGCGACACCCGCAATCGCGCCGCAACCCTGCAGCCCCCTGCCGATAATCAGCCAAAGCATGGATGGCGCCATGGCCGCGACCACGCCGCCCGCGGCGAAAACGCCCAAGCCCAGCAACATCACCCGGCGCCTTCCCCAATGGTCGGAGAGCCACCCCACGGGCTGTTGCAAGACCGCCTGGGTAAGGCCATAGATGCCGATGGCCAGTCCGGCCAGGGCAGGCGTGTAACCCGGCACCTCGGAGGCCAGCACCATGAAGACAGGCAGCACGAGAAACAGCCCCAGCATGCGTAAGGCGAGGATGCCCGCCAGCTTGAGGCCCAGTTTCAATTCCGTGCGATGCAGAGAAGCGAAAGACAAAACGACTCCGGCTTGATTCGAGAAAAGCGAACCTTAGACGCACCGAACGCTGAAATCTACCCCCTTTTCCTTCAACGTGATGGTCTGCCCCCGTATAATCCCGTCCATCAGCGCATCAAAGCCCCGGCCAATGCCAGAATGAACGTCCAGACATCAACCTCAGCCCCGAAAAAGGTTGGCAGCCCCAGCCTGAACAGTGTCATGGATCTTTGCGCCGCGGATATGCGCGAGGTCGACGCGCACATCAGGCGAAGCCTGGATTCCGACGTGGTTCTGATCAACCAGATTTCCAATTACATTATCGGCGGCGGTGGCAAACGGCTACGCCCGATGCTGCTGATGCTGTCCGCGCGGGCCTGCGGCTACCAGGGCAGTCACCATGTGCCACTGGCCGTGATCATCGAGTTTATTCACACCGCCACGCTGCTGCACGACGACGTGGTCGACGAATCCGACACCCGGCGCGGACAAAAAAGCGCGCATGCCGTCTGGGGAAACGCGGCCACCGTGCTGGTCGGTGACTTCCTCTACTCGCGCAGCTTCCAACTCATGGTCACGCTCGACTCCATGCGCATCATGGATATTCTCGCCGACACGACCAACACCATCTCGGAAGGCGAGGTGCTGCAACTGCTGAACATGGGCGATCCGGAAGTGACCGAGCCCGCCTATCTTTCCGTCGTCGAAAACAAGACCGCCAAGCTTTTCGAAGCGGCCTGCCGTCTGGGAGGCGTCATCGGTGATCAGCCCACAGACGTCGAGGAAGCGCTCGCGCAATATGGCAACCATCTGGGCTGCGCGTTCCAGGTGGCAGATGACGTGCTGGACTACGACGGCGACGGTGACGAGTTAGGCAAGAACGTCGGCGACGATCTTGCCGAAGGCAAACCCACGCTGCCGCTCATCCATGCGCGCGGCCGCGCCACTGCAGAGGAAAGGCAGTTGATTGATGACGCCATCCGCAATGGCAGCAGCAGCGATCTGGGTCAGATCATGGACATCCTGTTGCGGACCGGCTCACTGGACAGCGCGATGGATTACGCCCGACAGCGTGCCGAACTGGCCAGGGCGGCGCTTTCAGCCCTGCCGCCCTCGCCATGGCGTGACGCGCTGTCCTTTCTTGCGGAATACAGCGTCGACCGCAAGAGCTGAGACCGCTCGATCAGTCGGTATCCAGAATCTGGTTCCAGCGCCGCACCTGGTCCGCATGCGCCTCGAGCAGGTCATCACCCCCGGTGACCGTCACCTTTTCTATCGCGTCCCCACCACTCACCGCGTTCACCACCGCCTGGTCCGCGTCTGACACCACCTGTCCGAATACCGTGTGTTTGCCGTCCAGCCAGGGGGTGGCCACGTGGGTGATGAAGAACTGGCTGCCGTTGGTGCCCGGGCCGGCATTGGCCATGGACAAAACGCCGGGCCGGTCATGCCGCGCATCCGGGTGGCATTCATCCTGGAACTGGTAACCGGGCCCACCCGTACCCGTGCCGCGCGGACAGCCACCCTGGATCATGAAATCGGGAATGACCCGGTGGAAGCTCAGATGATCGTAATAGCCCCGTCGGGCCAGGTTGACAAAGCTTGCACAGGTCACCGGCGCCTTGTCGGCGAACAGTTCCAGGTTGATGGGTCCTTTAGAAGTCTGCATCACGATCGTGATGGGGGTAAACGTTGAGCTCATTTAAAAAATTCTCCAGATTGTTGCCTGGCGGAGGAAACTTTTTCTGCCGCCGCGTGGTCATAGTGTACGGGAGATCGCGGGACAAATTGGTCTCTCCCTCATACCAAACAGGGTTCACAGCACTCCTCATCCCTGCCCGCGGTCTCTTTTTTTATTTAAGCCGGGAAGTTTCGCCCCTACCGAGACTATGGCTTCCCCGACAGGGGCACAACTCCCTGGCTGGATTCTCGAATGCTTTTGTTCCCAATAAAAAAAGCGGCGCCGGGGGCGTAAGCCGCGAGCGCCGTTCAAGTGCAGTGACAGGCAAGCCGGTATCGCTACCTGTGTACTGAGGAGTATGGGTTCAATGGGCCAGCGGGGTGACCTCCAGCCGAATGCGTATCCGGTCGCCCGGCGGCTGCGCCATCCGGGTCCGGTAATGCTGGCCATTGAATGCGTAGGTGACGTCCCAGGCAACAATGCGTTGCTCATAACGCCACTCGGCCCGGGTTTCGCATCGCTGTTCGGTGGCGGTGTAGTACCTGTCGGGGTGCCGGCGATGCTGTTGGTCTGCGGCTACCGAGGCACCGAGTGCGGCGCCGGCCACGGTCATGATGTCCTGGCCACTGCCGCCCCCGAACTGATGGCCAATCACGCCGCCGACGATCGCGCCCAGGATCTTTGGCGCGGCCGATCGGCGCGCCGGCACCACCCGGGTGACCGGCTCGTCCCAGCACACATCGGCTACCTCGGGTATCCGCACCTCCTGGCGCACCGCTTGCGACTCGATCACCGCCGCCCATGTCTCGGTCCATTCCTGGGCCGTGACCAGGGCGGGAAGCGCCCAGAGGGTAAGGGTAAGGGTAAGGGTAAGGG
>WTJD01000150.1:5846-9670 GCA_011524975.1 Lysobacterales bacterium | reverse complement strand
GGCTGAGTTCATTTTTCCGTTTCATGTTCGCCTCCGGAAACCGTCACCTCCAACCGATGGCGACAGCATAGTGGCGCGCGGCTGAACAAAAGCTGAACGCAGGTCATGCAATGCACCGGCAGCCATGGCACGCAAAATCAATCTGTACTAGGATGATCCTCCCTTTGAAATCATGCTTTTCCGGGAAAGGAACACGAATGCCCCAATATCAGACTGAGAACATCCGCAACATCGCGCTGGTCGGTCACGCCGGCAGCGGCAAAACCACCCTGATTGAGGCCCTGCTGGCCAAGACCGGGGCCGTCGGTGAAGCCGGTACCGTGGAGCGCGGCAACACCACGACCGACTTTGACCCCCTGGAGCAGCAGTACCATCACTCACTGGATTCGGCCATCGCCAGCTGCGACTTCGAGGGCATGCATCTGAACATGATCGACACCGCGGGCTTCCCGGATTTCCGCGGCCCCACCCTCGCGGCCATGTCCGCGGTGGAGACCAGCGCCATCGTGATCAACGCGCACAACGGCATCGAATTGTCGACCCGCAGGCTGATGCGCCGCGCCAAGCGGCGGCGTCTGTGCCGAATGATCATCGTCAACAAGATCGATCAGGACAACGTCGACCTGACGACACTGGTACGCGAGATACGCGAGGAATTCGGCCCCGAGTGCCTGCCGGTAAATCTACCGTCCGGCAATCTGAGCACGGTGAGCGACTGCTTCTTCCAGGAAGATGGCGAAACGGACATCTTCTCCCTGTCGGCCGCACACGAGGCGCTGATCGACCAGGTGGTCGAAGTCAACGACGAACTGATGGAGAAGTATCTCGAAGGCGAGGAACTCAGCCGTGACGAACTACACGACGCCTGTGAGAAGGCGCTGCGTGAAGGGCATCTGGTGCCGATCTGTTTTACCTCGGCCACCACCGGCGCAGGTCTCGGAGAGTTGCTGAAATTCTGCAGACGACTGGCGCCCAACCCGACCGAGGGCAACCCGCCGCCTTTCTACCGGGGCGAGGACGAGGTCCAGGCCCTGCCCGACCCGGATGCGCACGTGATCGCGCATGTGTTCAAGATCACCAATGATCCCTTCGTCGGCAAACTCGGGATTTTCCGCATTTACCAGGGCACCGTCCGCCCCGATACGCAGCTCTACATCGGCGATGGCCGCAAGCCGTTCAAAGTCGGACACCTGTTCCGGCTTCAGGGCGGCAAACACCATGAAGTGGAGCGCGGCGTGCCCGGCGACATCTGCGCCGTGGCCAAGGTCGATGAGATTCACTATGACGCGGTCCTGCACGACTCGCACGATGAGGACGAGTATCGCCTGAAACGGATCGACTTCCCTCAACCCATGTTCGGGCTGGCCGTCAACACCAGGACACGGGGCCAGGAACAAAAGCTGTCGCAAGCGCTGCACAAGATCAGCGAAGAAGACCCCTGCTTCACGGTGGAGCACAACCAGGAACTCAACGAGACCGTTATGCGGGGCCTGGGAGAGCTTCACATGCGCGTGATCCTCGAGCGGATGAAAGAAAAATACCACGTCGAGGTCGACACGCGACCGCCCCGCATCGCCTACCGGGAGACCGTCACCCGGGCGGCCGAGGGCCACTACCGCCACAAGAAGCAGACCGGTGGCGCCGGACAGTTCGGAGAGGTATTTCTCCGGATTCGCCCGCGAGGCCGCGGCGACGGTTTCGAATTCATCAACAAGGTGGTCGGCGGCGCCATCCCAACCAGCCTGATCCCGGCCGTTGAGAAAGGCATACGGCAGATCCTGGCCGAGGGCGGCGTGGCCGGCTATCAGCTGCAGGATCTGGAAGTCGAGGTGTACGACGGCAAGTTCCACCCGGTGGATTCGAAGGAAATTGCCTTCGTCATCGCGGCGCGGAACGCCTTCCTGGACGCCATCCACAACGCCGGGCCGCAGATTCTCGAGCCGATCGTGTCCATCGATGTGACCGTCCCGGACGCGGTGATGGGTGACATCACGGGTAACCTGGCCGGCCGGCGCGCGCGAATCAGCGGCACCGAAAGCCTGCGTGGGGGGCTGGTCACCGTAAAGGCGGATATCCCGCTGAGTTCATTGTCCGACTATCACACCGAACTCAAGAGCCTGACCCAGGGCCAGGGCAGCTTCACCATGGAGTTCAGCCACTATGACCCGGTCCCGCGCGATGTGCAGCAGGACCTGGAGAAGGCTTACAAGCCCAGGGATTCAGAGCAGTAATCGAGCACCGCTGGAGAAGAAAGGCCTGCGTTGGAAAACGCAGGCCTTTTTTTATTCGAACATGCTTCGTATGCGCTCGAGCGCCTCGACCATCAGGTCGACCTCCTGCGGCGTATTGTAGATACCGAATGAGGCACGCGCCGTGGCGGGCAAGCCGAAATATTTCACCGCCGGCATGGCGCAGTGATGCCCCGTCCGAATCGCAATCCCATAGTGGTCGATCAGCGTGCCGATGTCATTGGGATGAATTCCATCCATGGTGAAGGAAATCACCCCTGCCTTGTTGCCGGCCTGGCCAACCACCTCCAGGCCTTCAACGCCGGACAGTTTTTCTGTGGCATACGCCAGCAGGCGCGCCTCCGCGGCGGCCACGCGTTCCATGCCCAGGCCCTCGAGGTAATCGACAGCGGCCCCCAGACCAATCGCGCCTGCGATATTGGGCGTACCCGCCTCGAAACGGCCGGGCGGGTCGGCGTAGGTGGTTCCCTCGAAAGACACCACGCTGATCATCTCGCCCCCGCCCTGGTATGGGGGCATGGCCCGCAAGGTTTCCATGTTTGACCACAGACCACCTATTCCGGTGGGACCGTACATCTTGTGTCCCGAGAAACAGTAAAACGCACAGCCGAGCTGCTGCACGTCCACCGGCTGGTGCGGCAACGCTTGCGCGCCATCGACCAGCACCGGAATCCCATACGCCGCGGCGGCCTCGCACATTTCCCTGACCGGATTGACCGTACCCAGGGCATTGGAAATATGCACCACACCGACCAGCTTGACCCGGTCTGAGAGCATATCCCTGAACGCATCCATTTCCAGTTCGCCCCGCCGGTTGATCGGCGCAACGCGCAAGCGCGCGCCGGTATGTTCACACAGCATCTGCCAGGGCACGATGTTGGCGTGATGCTCCATGTGCGTGATCAGAATTTCGTCGCCCGCTTCGATCCTGGGTTTCAGGTAACTGTTGGCGACCAGGTTGATCGACTCGGTGGTGCCCCGGGTGAAGACCACCTCACCGGCAGCGGGCGCGTTGATGAACCGCGCAACCCTGGACCGGGCCGTCTCGTAGGCTTCGGTCGCCTCCTGGCTCAGCGTATGCACGCCGCGGTGGATATTGGCGTTGTGATCGCGGTAAAAGCCGCTCACCGCCTCGATGACCGCCCGGGGCCGATGCGCCGTCGCGGCCGTATCGAAATAAACCAGTGGCTTGCCGTGTACCTCTCGCGTGAGTATGGGGAAATCCGCGCGGATCCGGTCGATATCCCATGCGTTTGCCGGCTGTGGCGCGCGCTCAGGCATCACGGACCCCTATCGCCCTCAGGCTTTCCTCCAATCGCGCTTCAAGTTGCTCGCGCAGGCGCTCATCGGGTAGCTGTTCCACGACAGAACGGCAAAAAGCCGTGGTCAGCAGGGTCCGGGCCGACGCTCGATCCAGTCCGCGGCTCCGCAGGTAAAACAACTGGTTCTCGTCCAGCTGCCCCACAGTGGCGCCATGGCTGGCGACCACTTCGTCCGCATAGATTTCCAATTCCGGCTTGCTGTCGATCTCGGCCAGCGGCGAAAGCAGGAGTGCGGCACTGGACTGTTCGGCAT
>WTJD01000150.1:0-5836 GCA_011524975.1 Lysobacterales bacterium | reverse complement strand
GGCGGCCAGGAAGACCCGGCCATTGAACACCGTGCGGCTGCGATCGCCCAGCACCGCCCGATAGTACTGCCGGCTGCTGCAATTCATCGCGTGATGTTCGGCATCCAAGTGGTTGTCCACGTGGTTGCGTCCCCGGGTCAGGCTGGCGCCACTCAGGCTGCAAAATGCGCCCTCTTCCCGTAAACGCGCCCGGACATCGTGACGCACGGTGCCACCGCCCAGATCGAGCCCGGTATAGCGATACTGGCTGCCGGCCGACTGATCGACATCGGTAGCGGTAACCAGGATAGCCTGGTCACTTTCCTGAACCACGCGCACATGGTTCAGCCGCGCACCCGGGCCCAGCCGCGCCTGGATCACCACGTTGGCCTGGCTGAGCACCTCCCCGGCGCTTTCAAACTGTTCGACCAGGTTCAGGCTGGCGCCCGCCTCCAGGATGATGCAAATGCGGGCATTGGCCAGGCTGCCTGATCCCGCTTCAGAGGCCACCCACTGGACCAGCATGTCTCCGGCGTCAACGTTTGCGTCAACGCGCAGGACCAGCCCGTGCCTCAGTGAGGCCGTGTTGAGGGCTGCCATCGCAGAGGCGCTGCCGCTGATATCAAGGCCCTCCAGCAGCTCCCTGAGTCCGTGACCTCCGCCCGAAAGCGCCTGCTCCAAAGCGTGCAGCTGCACGCCATCGCACAGTTCGCCCTCGACCACAGGCTGCCCGCCATCGCTGATCACCACCCTGGCGGCAGCCTCTGCCAGGGGCGCGGGCTGATCCACCGCCCCGGAGGCCGGCTTTGTGGCGACGGGCATCCGCTGATCCAGCCCGTCCAGACGCGTGTATTTCCAACGTTCGACCTGCCTGCCCGGCAGGCCATGCTCGCGAAACCGGCCCAGGGCGTGCTGACGCAAGTCAGGCAGCCAGTCGGCCTGGGCAGGCCAGTCAAAGGCCGTCGTATCGTCCGGCCACGCCTCGGCAAAAGATGCAGGGTCGTGCGTCATGCGGCGCTCACCTGGTCGATTTCACTGATGCCGCCATCCTCCAGCCACGCATAACCCTGCTCTTCCAGCTGCTCTGCCAGGTCAGGCCCGCCACTGGCCACGATTCGGCCTTTGGCCAGAACATGCACATGGTCGGGCTGCACGTAATCCAGCAGTCGTTGATAGTGCGTAACCAGCACGATGGCGCGATCCGGACTGCGCAGACGGTTCACGCCCTCTGCCACCATCTTCAGGGCATCGATGTCGAGACCCGAATCGGTCTCATCGAGTATGGCCAGGCTGGGTTCGAGCACGGCCATCTGGAAAATCTCGTTACGCTTTTTCTCGCCGCCGGAAAAACCTTCGTTGACGGCGCGTTTGAGCAACTCGTCGCCGATGTGCAGGACTTCCAGTTTTTCCCGGACCAGCTTGAGAAAGCCGACGGCATCGAGCTCTTCCTCACCGCGGTACTTTCGCTGCGCGTTCAGCGCGGAACGCAAAAAGTACGTGTTGTTCACACCCGGTATCTCGACCGGGTACTGGAAGGCGAGAAAGATACCCTCGCAGGCTCGCTCCTCCGGCTCCAGTTCGAGCAGATCCTTGTCCCGGTACACAATCTCTCCACCGGTCACCTCGTAGCCCTCACGACCCGCGACGACATTACCCAGCGTGCTTTTACCCGACCCGTTGGGCCCCATGATGGCGTGGACTTCCCCGGCCTTTACTTCGAGATCGAGACCGCGAAGTATTTCCTTGCCGTCGATACCCGCGCGCAAATTCTTGATGTTCAACATAATGCAATTTCCAATTGGTCATTCCGTGTGATTCTTTTCCGCCCGGCGGCCCAGCGCCTAGCCGACTGCCCCTTCGAGGCTGACCTCGAGCAGCGCCTTGGCCTCGACCGCAAATTCCATCGGCAACTCGCGGAAAACCTGCTTGCAAAAGCCGTCGACGATCATGGACACCGCGTCCTCCTCGCCGATACCTCTCTGCAGGCAGTAAAACAGCTGGTCCTCGCCGATACGGGAGGTGGTGGCCTCGTGTTCAACCTTGGCCGTGGGGTTGCGCGTTTCGATGTACGGGAAGGTGTGCGCGCCGCACTGCTTGCCGATCAGCATCGAGTCGCACTGGGTGAAATTCCTCGCGTTGGCCGCCGTGGGCGCCATTCGCACCAGGCCGCGATAGGCGTTTTGCCCCCGGCCGGCGGAAATGCCCTTGGAGATGATCGTGCTGCGCGTATTTTTACCGATGTGGATCATCTTGGTCCCGGTATCGGCCTGCTGGCGATTGTTGGTCAGCGCGACCGAGTAAAACTCGCCAACGCTGTTGTCGCCGCGCAGCACGCAGCTGGGATACTTCCACGTGATCGCTGAGCCGGTTTCCACCTGGGTCCAGGAAATACGGGAATCATTCCCCTTGCACAGCCCGCGCTTGGTCACGAAGTTATAGATCCCGCCCACGCCGTTCTCGTCGCCCGGATACCAGTTCTGCACGGTGGAGTACTTGATATTGGCGCCTTCGAGAGCGACCAGTTCGACCACGGCAGCGTGCAGCTGGTTTTCGTCCCGCATGGGTGCCGTACAGCCCTCGAGATAGCTCACGTGACTGCCCGGCGCGGCCACGATCAGGGTGCGCTCGAACTGCCCGGTCTCGGCCGCGTTGATGCGGAAATAGGTGGACAACTCCATCGGACAGCGAACGCCCTCGGGGATATAGACGAAGCTGCCGTCGGTGAACACTGCGGAATTGAGCGCTGCGAAAAAGTTATCGCCCTGGGGCACGATGGTGCCCAGGTACTCGCGCACCAGGTCCGGGTGATTTTCCACTGCTTCGGAAAACGAACAGAAGATAACCCCGGCCTTTTTCAGCTCCGCCTTGAACGTCGTGCCCACTGAGACGGAGTCGAACACCGCGTCCACGGCCACGCCGGCCAGGCGCGCACGCTCATGCAGTGGAACGCCCAGCTTGTCGTAAGTCTCCAGCAGCTTGGGGTCGACCTCATCCAGGCTCTGGGGGCGGTCCTTGTCAGACTTCGGGGCCGAGAAGTAGGAGATGGCCTGGAAATCGATCGGATCAATGTCCAGGTGCGCCCAGTCGGGCTGCGCCATTTCCAGCCACGTGCGGTAAGCCTTGAGTCGCCACTCCAGCAGCCATTCAGGTTCGTTCTTACGCGCCGAGATACGCCGGATGACGTCCTCTGACAGCCCGGGGGGCAGCGTGTCTGCTTCGATGTCGGTGACAAACCCGTGCCGGTACTTCTGTTCCAGGTGGCTCTCGATGGATCCTGTCTGTTTGCTCATGGTGGCCCCTGCCCTCTCAGGCGTTGAACGTCGCTATCTTCAGGGAATCGGTCACGGCCGGCGCCGGCCTGGCCATCTCGGCCAGGGTGACCTGCTGCATCGCCTCAGCCACAGCCAGGCTGATGCGCTGCCAGTTGCTTCTCAGGTTGCAGTTGTCTTCCTGCTGGCACAGCCCCGTGTCAACACTGCATTCGGTCATCGCAATCGGCCCCTCGATCGCGGCGATGACCTCCGCCACGCTGATATCAGCAGATGGCCGGTTAACGCGATAGCCCCCGTTGACGCCGCGAAAGGACTGCACCAGTTCCGAGCGGGTCAGCAACTTCAGCAGCTTGCTCACCGTGGGCAGCTCCAGGCCGCAACGCTCCGCCAGCGCCTGGGCACTGATGACCTCGCCGCGTGACTGGCTCAGCTCCACCATCACCATGATGGCGTAGTCCGTGAGTTTGCTGATTCTCAACATGCGTTTGACCGCGTTTTTAACCTTCAAGTTAAATAGTACTATATCAGTCCTGTTTCAAGCCCCTGGCGCTTGCTGCCATGGTCGGATTTCATCCAGGGTCCGATTGGGGCAGAATGCCCGCCATGAACACCGACCGACCGAACACCCCTGCACCGGAAGATCCGCGGCGCGAGTGGGCTCACCGCTGGTTGACGGCACAGGCTGAGGAGGTGTGTGACGACTGGAGCCCGATTCAGGGGGACGCCAGTTATCGCCGGTATTTCAGGGTCAGGGTGAACGGCGAATCGCGCATCCTGATGGATTCGCCGCCGAACCTGGAAAACGCCTCGCCCTTCGTGGATATCGCGGGCCGTCTTCGCGCGGCTGGCTTGCACGCCCCGGAGATCTTCCTGGCAGACCTGGAAGCCGGGTTTCTCTTGCTCGAGGATCTCGGCGACGCCCTGTTTCGGGACCTGATTGACGACCATTCCGTTGACGCCCTGTTCGCCGAAACCTTCTCAGCCATGGCGCAAATGGTGCGCGAGGTTTCCCATGAGGGCCTGCCGGCGTTCGATCGCGACACCCTGCGGGGGGAATTGAACGGGTTCACCCGGTACTATCTCGATCGCGAGCGCGGGCATATTTGGAATTCACGCCAGCATGATCGTTGGGATGCCTTTTGCGCCGTGATTGTCGAATCAGCCGCGGCCCAGCCCCAGCGGTTTGTTCATCGCGACATTCATTCATGCAACCTCATCAAAACCGGCAGCAACAGCCCGGGGATCATTGACTTCCAGGACGCGGTGCGCGGCCCGGTCAGCTACGACTTCGTCTCCCTGGTATGGGATCGCTATTTCAGCTGGCCAAGGGAACGGCTGGAACAGTGGATGGAGGAGTTTCGGCGCCTGGCCGCCCCCGAAGTCGACCCGGAGACCTGGCGTCGCTGGTGTGACCTGATGGGGCTGCAGCGTAACCTCAAAATCGTAGGCCGCTTCGCGCTGCTCAAACACGAGCAAGGTAAATCGGGCTACGTCGAAATGATTCCGAGATTTTATCGGCACATACTGGAAGTGCTCGCGCTCTATCCCGAATTCGAGGCCATGACCGCCCAGTTGGGAGATCCCGCATGCGCGCCATGATCCTGGCGGCAGGACGCGGCGCGCGCCTGCGACCGATAACGGACACGGTGCCCAAGCCCCTGGTCATGGCGGGCGGCAAGCCACTGATCGCCTGGCACCTGGAAGCGCTTGCCCAGGCAGGGTTCCGCGAAGTCGTCATCAATGTCAGCCACCTGGCCGAACCATTGATGGAGACGCTGGGCGACGGCAGCGAATGGGGGCTGAACATTCATTATTCGGTTGAACCGCCCGGCGCTCTGGAGACGGGCGGCGGCATCCACAAAGCGCTCCCCATCCTGGGAGACGGACCCTTTCTGGTCATCAACGGCGATATCTGGACGGATTTCCCGCTGGCGCGTCTTCGGGCCGTGAAATGCGAGTACGCGCACATGGTGCTGGTGCCGCGCCCGAGCGACAACCCCGGAGATTTCGCACTGGTCTCGGGCCGGGTCAGGAATTCCGGCGACCCTCTGCATACCTTCTCGGGCATCACGGTCTATCATCCGCGCCTGTTCGCCGCTTGTGAGCCGGGCCGATTTTCCATTGTGCCGATCCTGCGGAGAACCATCGACGATCACGTGGTTTCGGGGGAACTCCATCGCGGCCGGTGGTTCGATGCCGGCACACCTCAACGCCTGGAACACCTGAGAGACCTGTTGTCGAACCGGCCATAGCCGGTTCCGGGCTGCTTCGCGCCGTCAGGCTGACCTCTGCGTCCTGATCACCCCTGGATGGACATTGTCATTACTGTTATACTGTGGTATAACACCTATACATAACGCACCGCAAGGAACAGTTATCATGAAAATTGCTCGAATCACCCTGCTCGTCACCGCCGGTCTTCTTGCCCTGGCGGCCTGCAAGCGCGAGGAGCCCGCTGTCACAGCGACAGCCGATGCCAACCCGCTCCTGGCCTATGTGCCGGGCGATACCCCTTACCTGGCAGCCAACCTTGAGCCCACCCCCAGGGATGTCGTTGATGCCTACCTCGAGCGGTTCCAACCCAC
>WTJD01000168.1 GCA_011524975.1 Lysobacterales bacterium | reverse complement strand
CGCCGATTACAACAATGCCATCGGTGCGTGGACCCTGAGCCCCAGGGTTGCGTGGGCGCATGATGTTGACGGCACCACGCCGGGGCCGGGCGGCTCGTTCATCGACGGGCGCAAGACCTTGACCATTGGTCTCGGGTTCAATCTGCTCAACGAGTGGCTTATCGATTTCGCCTACACCGACTACATGGGTGGCGGCAAATACAACCTGCTTCGCAACCGCGATTTCTTCGCGGCCAGCGTACGTTACTCGTTCTGATCACCGGAGGTTTCCATGTTCACGTTTAATAAATCTGTACTGAAAGCCCCGGTCATCATGATGTGCGGGCTTGCGATGGGCATCGGTCAGGCCATGGCCGGGCCGAAACCCGACGAAGTGGCGCGGCTGAGCGAAGATCTCACGCCCATGGGCTCGGAGCGGGCCGGTAACGCTGAGGGCACCATTCCCGCCTGGACCGGTGGTATCACCGAATGGCCGGAAGGTTACACGCCTGGCGATCATCATCCCGATCCATTTGCGGATGACGAGCCGCTGTTTCGCATCGATGCCAGCAACTACCAGGAATACGCTGACCATTTGAGCGTCGGTCAGATCGCCATGTTTGAGCGCTATCCTGAATCCTATTTCATGGATGTTTATCCCACCCGGCGCTCGGCCTCTTATCCCGAACGTTCGATGGAGATGTCCATTGCCAACGCCAGCACGGCGGAACTGGTTGCGGGTGGCGAGGGCGTCATCAACGCCGCTGAAGGCTTCCCGTTCCCGTTCCCCGAAAACGCCTATGAGCTGATGTGGAACCACAAGCTGAAGCCCAAGGGCACCGGCGGTGTGCGCTACAACAACCAGGTTGCGCCCACGGTGGATGGCTCCTACAGCATGGTGAAGCTGCGCGAAGAGCTGTTGGGCCTGTACTACATGGAAGGCGTCAAGATCGAGGACATCGGCAACATCCTGCTGTATTTCTTCCAGGAGGTAGAGTCCCCCGCGCGCCTGGCCGGTAATATCCTGCTGGTGCACGAGACGCTGAACCAGGTTGAGCAGCAGCGCCAGGCCTGGATCTATAACCCGGGCCAGCGCCGCGTGCGCCGGGCGCCCAACGTGGCCTATGACAACCCGGGCACCGCTTCCGACGGCCTGCGCACCAACGACATGACCGACATGTTCAACGGCGCCATGGACCGCTTCGACTGGGTCACGATTGGCAAGAAGGAAATGTACGTGCCTTACAATTCCTACAAAGCACATCAGGCGGATGTCACCCCCGACGACCTGGTCCGCCCAGGGCACCTGAACCCGGAGTATTTCCGCTACGAGCTGCACCGGGTGTGGGTGGTCGAGGCGACCCTGAAGGACGGCATGCGTCACATCAATTCCAAGCGCACCTACTACATGGACGAAGACAGCTATCAGCCGCTGTTGATCGACCACTACGACAACCGCGACCAGTTGTGGCGGTTCTCGGAGGCGCACTGCATCAATTATTACGATATGCCGACATTCTGGACCACCTTCGAGACGCACTATGACCTGCAGTCGGGTCGTTATGTGGCCCAGGGTTTCGACAACCAGGATCCGGTCAATACCTTCAACGTGGCATTGCCGGAATCCCAGTTCACGCCGCAGGCCTTGCGCAAGCGCGGTAGGCGCTAATCCGAGGACCAGGGGGTCGGCGACAGCCGGCCCCCCGGTGTTTCCAGATCAGGTTAAACTAGCCGGGTGAGCACTCTCAGGCATCTTCTGATTTTCCCCCTCGCCGCGCTGACGGCGCTCCTGCCTGTGGCGCCCGCTACCGGTGACGTCGATCCGGAGCTCGATATTCAGTACTCCGAGGAACTGCCGCTGGCTGCCAAATCACTTTTGCTGGATATTGCCGGGATGCCGGAAGGCGGCCTCGTTGCCGTGGGTGAGCGGGGACATGTCATCCTGTCGGCCGATGGTGGAGCGTGGCAACAGGCGAGAGTGGTGCCGACCCGGTCCACGCTTACCAGCGTCGCCGTGGTGGGTGACCGCATCTGGGCGGCGGGACACGATACGGTCATCCTGACCAGCGGCGATACGGGTAAGACCTGGACCCTGCAGAATTTCGATCCCGGCCGGCAGCAGCCGATCATGGATATTCATTTCTTCGACGCGCAGCGCGGAATGGCGGTGGGCGCTTACGACCTGTACCTGTTTACCGAAGACGGGGGTAAGACCTGGGACGAGGATTTCATCAACGAGGAGGATTGGCACAACAACGCCATTCTGGACCTGGGCGATGGGCGTTTGATGATTGCCGGCGAGGCCGGCTTCACCTATCGGACCGCGGACCGTGGGGCGAGTTGGGAAACGATCGAGATGCCTTATGGCGGGTCGATGTTCGGCATCGTGTCCAGCGGGGAAACCTGTGTGCTCGTGTTTGGTTTGCGCGGGAATGTGCAGGAAAGTTGTGATTTCGGTGACAGTTGGCAGGAGTTGGACACCGGCACCGAGCTGACCATTGCCGGGGGCGTCCGGTCGGATGGAAAAATCCTGCTGGTCGGCAACAGCGGCCTGGTCATTGAGCGCCAGGACGGCGGTGCCTTCGAGGTGCATCAGCACTCCAGCGGGGTGGATTTCGCCCGGGCCATCGAGCTGGGCGATGACCGCTTCTTGCTGGTCGGTGAGGATGGCGTGCATGAGTTTCCCGAGCGGAGCATAGACGATGGCTGATGCTCAGCGTTCAACACTGCATCGGGTTGCTACCTTTCTGATCAACACGCGCTACGCGATCGTGGCGCTGTTCTTGCTCATCACCATTGCGATGGGCATTTCGATGTCGAATTTACGCATCGAGACCGGGTTCAAAAAGCAGCTTCCGCTGAAGCATGAGTACATGCAGACATTCCTTCAGTACGAGAAGGAATTCGGCGGCGCCAATCGAGTGCTGGTGGCGCTGGTGGCCCGCGATGGCAACATGTTTACGCCGGAGTTTTTTACTTCTTTTGAAGAGATTACCAACCAGGTTTTCTTCATACCGGGTGTAGACCGGGCCAGTGTGCGGTCCATTTTTACGCCCAATGTCCGTTTCGTGGAAATTGTCGAGGATGGCTTCGCCGGGGGTAACGTCATCCCGTCCGATTTCGCGCCGTCTGCCGATATGTTTGAGCGGGTGCGGAGCAACATCGTCAAATCGGGAGAGGTCGGGCGGCTGGTTTCGGAAGACTTCCGTGGCGCCATGGTCTGGGCCAACCTGCTGGAGGAAAACCCGGCCACGGGCGAACGGCTGGATTATCGGAGTGTCGCCGCCCAGCTCGAGGGTATTCGAGAGACCTATGAGAACGACGACTACAGCGTTCACATCATCGGTTTTGCGAAGATCGTGGGCGATATCTCCGACGGTGCCCAGTCGGTCATCTATTTCTTCCTGGTGGCGCTGATCGTCACCGCGATATTGCTCTACTGGTATACGCGTTCCATCTGGCTGACCGTATTGCCGCTGGCCTGTTCACTCGCTGCCGTTATCTGGCAGATGGGCACGCTCAGTTTGTTGGGCTACAGCCTGGACCCGATGAACATCCTGACCCCTTTCCTGATATTCGCCATCGGGGTCAGTCACGGTGTGCAGAAAATCAGCGCCTGGGTGGTGGAAAAGGAATTTGCCGGGCGGACACCCGATATCTGGGCCAAGAGCGGTATTCAGGATGTCACCCTGATCCCCCGTCGCTCGCCCATGCATGGCTCGCGGGAAACCATCAAGAAGCTGTTGGCGCCCGGCGTTATCGCGCTGGTATCCGACACCGTCGGCTTCCTGACCATCCTGTTTATCCAGATCAGGATCATCCAGGAGCTGGCCATCACCGCCAGCGTTGGCGTGGTGGTGCTGATCTTTACCAACCTGGTGCTTCTGCCCTTGCTGCTGTCGTGGGTGCAGCTGAAGAATCCGGATGCTTACCGACGCCGATTGCTGGAGAAAGCGCATCGTAAGTCGCCGTTTTGGGCGACCATTGCTTCGTTCACCCGGCCTGGACGCGCCAAGCTGGCCGTCGCCGTGGGTATCGTGCTCTTCATTGTCGGGTTCTGGATCGCGCAGGGCATGAAAATCGGTGATTCGGAGCCGGGCGTGCCGGAGCTGCGCCCAGAGGCGCGCTACAACCAGGACGCCCTGCTGATCTCCGAACGGTTTTCACTGGGCGTCGATCTCCTGACCGTGGTGGCGGAAACGGTCCCCGATGCCTGTACCGAGAACTACACCGTGATGGAGAGCATCGACCGTTTCGCCTGGAACCTCTCCAATGTCGAGGGGGTACAGAAGGTCATCACGCTGCCCATGGTGGCTAAGGTGGTCAACGCGGGCTGGAACGAGGGCCATATTCGCTGGCGGGTTTTGCCGCGTGACAATTACGTGTTGCGCCAGGCCCTGAGCAATATCGAGACGGATACCGGCCTTTTGAACCGCGACTGCAGCGCGATTCCTATCCTGGTCTTTACCGAGGACCACCGCGCGGAGACCATTGCCAGGGTGGTGGCCCGGGTCAAAGAGCTGCGTAGCGAGCTGAACATCGGAGACCTGGATTTCCACATGGAGAAACCCGTGCTGGAAGACCTGACCCAGGACGACCCGGTCGACGCTGAGCATCTGCGATTCCGCCTGGCCACGGGTAACGTGGGTGTCATGGCGGCCACCAATGAAGACATCGCCGCGGCCGAGAAGCCCATGCTGGCCCTGGTCTTTGGCGCTGTTATTCTGCTGTGCCTGATCACCTATCGGTCTGTGCTGGGCACCTTGTGTATCGTGTTGCCGCTGGTGCTGGTCTCGACGCTGGCCGAGGCGCTCATGGCCTTGTATGGCATTGGCCTGAAGGTGAATACGCTGCCCGTGGTGGCGCTGGGTGTCGGTATCGGTGTGGATTACGGTATCTACATCTACAACCGCTTAAGCACGCTGCTGGATGAGGGCTTCACCCTGCGGGAGGCCTACAACCAGACCGTCAGGCTCACCGGAAGGGCCGTCATCTTTACCGGTTTTACCCTGGCCGCCGGCGTTGGCACATGGACATTTTCAGAGCTGCAGTTCCAGGCTGACATGGGTATTCTGCTGAGCTTCATTTTCCTGGCCAACATGGTTGGCGCCATTGTCCTGCTGCCCGCGCTGGTTCGCCTGTTGATGGTCCGCAAAGATGACGAGGCGGAAGAAAAGGATCCGGTGGGCTACAGCATTTGAGCGGCGTGGCACAGTACTCAGTGCTTGCATTGCTGTTGGCTTGGACGTAAATTCGGGTTATCTAAGCAGTGGCTCAAGTGATATCAGAGACCGACATGATGAACATGACCAACCGACGCCCGTCTCGACGTACGAACCGTAAACAGCGGGCAGGGTAGCCGTCGGCAGAGGACACTGAAAGACTTCGACAGCAACCCAGCCCAGGCTGGGTTTTTTTATGTCCGTTAATGGATTGACGAAAACAGGCGAAATGATCATGCGGCACTTTCTCAGTACAGTCGACTGGAGCCATGAAGCACTCGATGGGCTGCTCGCCCTGGCGGCCGATCTCAAGCGCTCGCCCTTGAATGACGCGTTGCGTGGCAAGTCGATCGCGCTGATGTTCCTGAATCCGTCGATGAGAACGAGAACCTCCTTCGAACTGGGCATGCAGCAGTTGGGCGGTATCGCCATCGTGCTGCAGCCGGGTAAAGATGCCTGGGGCGTGGAGTTCGCGCCGGGAGCCGTGATGGATGGCGATGCCGAGGAACACATTGCCGAGGTGGCCGGGGTGCTCTCGCGCTATTGCGACATGATCGGCCTGCGCGCTTTTCCGGGGTTCAAGAATTGGTCAGATGACCGGACCGATTCCGTGATCAAATCCCTGGCTCAACACGCGTCTGTGCCGGTGATCAACATGGAAACCATCGTCCATCCCTGCCAGGAACTGGCCCTCATGCTGACCTTGAAGGAGCATCTGGGGCAGCTTGCCCGGCGCAAGTTCGTGCTGACATGGACCTGGCACCCGCGCCCATTGAATACGGCCGTGGCCAACTCGGCGCTGCTTGCCGCTACCAAGTTCGGCATGGACGTGACATTGTTATGCCCGGAGCCCGACTATGTGCTGGATACACAATTTATGGAGGCGGCATCAAGTAACGCCCGCGCTTCGGGTGGATCAATGAAAGTGACCCACGATATCGAGGCGGCCTATGACGGCGCTGAGGTCGTTTACGCCAAGAGTTGGGGCGCGCTGCCATTTTATGGTGACCCGGAGCGGGAGTGGGAATTGCGGCAGAAGTATCGCCATTTCATGGTTGACGAGGAAAAAATGTCCCTGACCAACCATGCCAGATTCAGCCACTGCCTGCCCCTGCGCCGTAACATCAAGGCCACCGACGCGGTCATGGATGCGGATTACTGCGTGGCGCTGGACGAGGCGGAGAACCGATTGCATGTTCAAAAGGCGGTCATGATGACCTTGATGGGAGCAGCCCCGTGAAAAACGAACCATCATCCGGGCGGGTCGTACTCGCCTTTTCCGGTGGGTTGGATACGAGCTATTGCGTGCTGGCCCTGCGTGAGCAGGGCTTCGAAGTCCACACCGTGTTTATTGATACCGGGGGCCTGGCTGAAGGCGAGACCGACGCGATCCGTCAACGGGCGCTCGACCTCGGCGCCCATGAGCATCACCAGGTGGATGTCAGCCAGTCGATTTGGGACGAGTTCGTGGTGCCGCTGGTTTGGAGCCAGTCGCGCGTGCTGGGCGAGTACCCCATGCTCTGCTCCGATCGCTACCTGATCGTGCGGCGCTCGCTGGCGTTGTGTGATGAACTCGATACTCAGCATTTTGCGCACGGTTGCACCGGCATGGGCAACGACCAATTGCGATTTGACCAGACCGTCCGCAGCCTGGGCGATTACGTCATTCACGCGCCGGTGCGAGATTTGCAAAAGGAGGTATCCGACATCAGGCATCATGAAATAGGTGTGTTGGAGGCGGCCGGGCATTCCGCTCCGGGCCGCTCTGGCAGCTATTCCATCAATGAAAACCTGCTGGGGGTGACCATCTCCGGCAGCGAGATCGACCGCTTCGAGGCGCCCGGCCCCGATACCTGGACACTGTGCCGCCCGCGCGCGGAGTGGCCCGATGTGCCGCTGGAAGTCACGCTGACATTTGAGCGTGGCGTCGCCACGGCCATCAACGGCCAAACCATGGCCGGACCCGAGATGCTGGCGAGCTTGAATGACCTGTTCGGCGCGTACGGTGTTGGCCGTCATATCTACACCGGTGATGTCACGATTGGCCTGAAAGGCAGGATTGTTTTTGAATGCCCGGGCATCGATGCCCTGCTCACGGCGCACCAGGCGCTGGAGGATACGGTCAACACGCGCTTGCAGAATCAGTTTCGACACCTGGTCGCCCAGCGCTGGGCTGAGCTGGTGTACACCGGTTTTTTCTATGAGCCGCACAAGCGGGACCTGGAAGCTTACCTGGCCAGTTCCCAATCGGCGGTCAGCGGGCGGGTAACGCTCAGGAGCGAAGGCGGAATGCTGCACGCCGTTGCCGTTGAGTCGGACAACATCCTGCAGGATGAGTCCGCGGTCTACGCCCAGAGCTGTGACTGGACGCCAGAGGAAGCCGAAGGTTTTATCAAGCTGCTGGGCAAGAGTTCGACCATGGCGGCCCGGGTCAGGAAGCAGTAAATTGGATCTCACGCCCGTCATCCGGCACCTGGAAAAGCTGGTGGGTTTTGACACCCAGAATCCGCCGCGCGACCTCCACGGGGAATCAGAGATCTGGCGCTATATCAGCGCCGCGTTGCCCGATGGATTCAATATTGATATCACCGACCACGGCAAGGGCCGGGTCTCGTTCTTCGCCGTGAGGGGGCAGCCTGGACTGTTGTTCAATGTGCATCTGGATACCGTTCCGGTGCTGCAGGGCTCGGCGCATCCACCGCTGACACTGGTTGTGGAAGACGGCCGCGCACACGGCCGCGGCGCCTGTGACATCAAAGGTGCGGCTGCCTGCCTGCTGCACGTCGCGGCCACCACGAGTGCGCCGATGGCCTTTTTGTTCACCACCGATGAGGAAGGCGCCGAAGGCTGCTGCGTGAATGAGTTCATTGCAGCCGGCCGGGCTGAGCCGTTCAGGCAGGTGGTGGTTGCCGAGCCGACGGGCTGTCTCGCCGAGACACGTCACCGGGGCTATCTGTCGGTCAAGGGTTCCTTCGATGGCGTTTCCGGACACTCCTCGGAGCGGAGATCGCTGGCGGATAACGCCATCCACAGAATGGCGCTCTGGTCTGCGGCCGCCGTTGAGTCCGCGCGTGAGGCTGACGCCCAGGGTAACCGTACTTGTTTCAATATCGGCACGGTCGAGGGCGGCGTTAAATCGAACGTGATTGCCGACCGGGTGGATCTGCATTGGAGCGCGCGATTACCGGCGGGCGCGGACAACGAGGCGTTCGTGCACCGCATGAGCACGCTGGAGGCAGCGGGGCATGCCCGGTGGCATGTGCCATTTTCCGGCCCGCCGTTGCCCAACCGCGAAGGTGGCGATGCGGCGGCCATGGCCTTTGCCGAGGCACGGCAGTTGGTCCAGGGTACGGGCCTGGATTTCTGGACCGAAGCTTCCCTGTTTTCCGCCGCCGGCATGCCCGCACTGGTGCTGGGGCCCGGGCATATTGAGCAGGCGCACGCGGTGGATGAATGGGTTGAGCTGGTGCAACTGCAGCGCGCGTTTGAAATATATTCCGGGCTGGTTACCTCCGATGCCTGAAATCCGCCGCATCGTCCTTGAACTGCTGGCTCAGCTGGGCTCAAGCCGTGAGGCACGCCAGTATCTCAAGGAATTTTCCGAGGTTGACGAGACGCGTTTTGCCGTGGTCAAAGTGGGCGGCGGTATTATCGAAGCCCAACTCGACGCGCTGGCTTCAGCGCTGGCTTTTCTTCATCGGCTGGGTCTGAGGCCCGTGGTGCTGCATGGCGCGGGTCCTCAGGTCGACCGCGCCCTAGATGAGGCCGGGATAGAGACACGCCGCGTCGATGGGTTGAGGGTGACCGATGATGCCGTCATGGAGGTGGCGCGACCGGTCATTTACCAGCAGAACATGCGTTTGATAGAGGCGCTGGAGGAGCGCGGCATTCGCGCGCGCGGGATCCAGCACGGCGTTTTCCGCTGTGATTTCCTGGACCGGGAAAAACTGGGCCTGGTTGGTGAGATCAAGAGTGTGGATCTGAGCGGGCTCAAAAGCGCGGTGGACAGCGGTGCGCTGCCGGTGCTGACCTGCCTGGGTGAATCAGCCTCCGGCCAGGTGCTGAACGTCAACGCGGATATCGCGGCGCGTGAGCTGGTTTGGGCGATCCAGCCGCACAAGATCATATTCCTGACCCCGACGGGCGGATTGCTGGATCGTGACGGGCGGGTGCTCTCCGCGATCAGCCTGGACAATGATTACGAGGCGCTGATGCGGGAACCGTGGGTGCACTCAGGCATGCGCCTTAAACTACGCCAGATCAATGAGCTGCTGAGTCACCTGGACCGCAGCGCGTCAGTTTCCATCACCTCGGCAGATCAGCTCACGCGCGAGCTGTTTACCTACCGTGGCGCCGGCACGCTGGTCCGGCGGGGTGAAGAGGTGCATGTTCACGAACAGCCTGCCCCGTCCGTCATGGAGGAGGTGGCGGCCCGTGTTGAACAGTCTTTCGGCCGGTCCTTGGGCGATGAGTGGCCGCATTCACTGGATGATCCGCTGGTGCTGTTGTCCGAGTCCAAGCGTGCCGCCGCGGTGGTGGTCAAAGGGGCCGATGGCGTGCCTTACCTGGACAAATTCGTGGTCACGCCCGATGCCCAGGGCGAAGGCCTGGGCGCCGCGCTCTGGCAGGTGCTGCGCGCGCGCTTCCCCGCCATGTACTGGCGGGCACGCACATCCAACCCCGTCTTGTCATGGTATTTCCAGCAGGCCAGAACCACCGACCGCAGGGACGGCTGGGTGGTGTTCACGGTGGGTATTGATGATCCGCAACAGCGGGCCGGGTTGGTCGATGACGCCCTTGAGCGCGACTCGGGCTGGCAGGAGCCAGGCTCTTGAGCGCGCGCATAGGCATCGTGGGCGGTCGGGGCTACACGGGCGCGGAGTTGCTGAAGCTGATCGCCGGACACCCGGGCATGACGCTGGCATTCGCCAGTTCCTCCAGCCAGGCAGGGCTGCCGCTGCGCTCGGCTTGTGCGGAATGGCCGGAACCGTCGGATCAGTTCGTCGAATTGAATGTCCATTCAGTTGCTTCGCAGTCGGCCGATGCCTGGGTGTTGGCGGTTCCCAACGGCGCGGCGGCCGGGTGGGCCCGTGCCATTCAGGATGCCTGCCCGGATGCGGTCGTTTTGGACCTGAGCGCAGATCATCGCTTTGACAAAGATTGGGTCTATGGATTGCCCGAGCGGTTTAGAAACAAGCTCACCGGCGCGCGCCGCATTGCCAATCCGGGCTGTTACGCCACCGGGTCGCAGTTGGCGCTGTGGCCGCTGGCGCAGCGGCTGTCGGGCACGCCGCAGGTCTTTGGCGTTTCCGGCTACAGCGGCGCGGGTAAAACGCCGTCACCGAAAAATGATCCCGAACGCCTGGCCGATAACCTGATTCCCTATAGCCTGGCCGGACACGTTCATGAGCACGAGGTCAGTTACCAACTGGGCAGGGATGTTCGATTCATGCCGCATGTGGCCGCATTTTTTCGGGGAATCAGCCTGACGGTTTCCGCGACCTTGACCGAGGGCTCAACGGCTGATGCTTTGTTGGATGAATTTCAGCAGTTCTACCGCGCGGAACCCATGGTGGAGGTGACACCGGACATCCCCGAGGTTTCCACTGTGCGCAACCGCCCGGTGTGCCGCCTGGGGGGCTTCACGGCCGATGAACGCGATCAGCGTCGAATCACCCTGGTGAGCGTGCTGGATAATCTGGCCAAGGGGGCGGCTACCCAGGCCATTCAGAACCTGAACCTGGCGTTGGGTTTGCCTGAAACCCAGGGATTGGAAACATGAGTGATTTGATCTGGAAGAAGACAGGCCAGGCGTCGATGCCCGACGAGGCCGTGATGACTTTCCTCGCTGGCGAGGACGTCCTGCTGGATCGTGAGCTGCTGCCGTTTGACCTCGAGGCCAGCGCCGCGCACGCGAACGGTCTGGCTGGCGCCGGCATCCTCGAGCCGGGAGAGGCCATTCGGCTGGCGGAATGTCTCGCGCGGTACTCAACTGAAATACAGCAGGGCGAGCGGGTGCTGGGCGCCGAATTCGAGGATGGCCATTCGGCCATTGAGGCCTGGCTGACCGAGGACCTGGGTGAACTTGGCAAAAAGATTCATACCGGCCGCAGCCGTAACGACCAGGTGGCGGTGGCCTTGCGCCTTTACATGCGTGATCGTTTAAGCCGCCTGGCGGCTGCCTGCCTGGATATTGCCACGGTGTTGCTGGAACGCGCAGAGCGGGAACAGGCGTTGCCGATGCCCGGCTATACACACCTGCAGCGCGCCATGCCCTCGTCCGCAGGCATGTGGCTGGCCGGGCACGCCGAGTGTTTCATCGACAACGCGGAATTGGCGCGGCTGACCCGGCAATGGGCTGATGCCTGCCCGCTGGGCACGGCCTCCGGGTTTGGTGTCAATCTGGGCTTGCCCAGGCAGCAGGTCTCTGACGCGCTCGGGTTCGCGCGGATGGTGGTCAACCCGCAGTGCGCCCAGAACAGCCGCGGCAAGATAGAAGTACAGGCTGTGGGCGCCCTGGCGGCCGCCACCCTCGATCTGCGTCGGCTGGCCTGGGATCTCAGTATGTTCACCATGCCGGAGTTTGGGTTTGTCGTGCTGCCTGAGCGTTTTTGTACCGGTTCGTCCATCATGCCCAACAAGCGGAATCCGGATACGGTTGAGCTGATGCGGGCGGTGCATGGCCGAGTGCAGGGCGCGCAGGCCGAACTGCAATCCGTGCTCTCTCTGCCCTCCGGTTACCACCGCGATTTACAGGCCACCAAGCCTCCTCTGTTGGGCGCTTTTGGCGCCGCCCTGCCGGCGCTTGGCCTGCTGAGCGGGCTTTTGGCCGAATTTAAGTGGGACGAACCTGCCATGCGCGCGGCGCTCAGTCCGGATGTGTTCGCCACGGACCGGGCCACCGAGCTGGCTGCGGCCGGAATGCCATTCAGGGATGCCTATCGCCAGGTGGCGCTCGAACTGGCGGCCGCGCCGCCGGGCGATGCCGACAAAAGCATTGAAGAACGCGTGTCTCCCGGCGCGCCGGGGCGGCTGGAACTGGGCCTGCTGAAAAGTCGAGTGAGCGCGCTCCAGTCTGCCGAATCATCGAATTGAAAATTAATTTCGCCTGGGGTGTTGACACCCGGTTTGTGATCCCTATAATGCGCGTTCGCCCAGAGGTCGCGGGTTAAAAAATTGCGACCAATGACTTTGACTGCTTACACAGTTGAGTTATAATGGGCGGCCCGCCCAGCACCGGGGTGGTGATTCCTTGTGAGTCCGACCGGCGCGGCGATCCGAGAGGGTGCAGCCGCGAAGTGCTGGGGTGTCTGCGAAAGGCAGGCGCTGATAGAAAAGATCTTTAACAAGATACAGGTAACTTGTGTGGGCGCTCATGTCATGGTGAAGCCATGTAAAGAGAGCGACCATGCCCTGATTTTTATGTAATCGGGAGCAAGGTTCAGCTACTCAGCTTTAAAACTTCGGCAGAAGACTTCGGTCCGAAGCCAACACCTTTAAACTGAAGAGTTTGATCCTGGCTCAGATTGAACGCTGGCGGCATGCTTAACACATGCAAGTCGAACGGTAACAGGCCGCTGTGATCCCTTCGGGGTGAACTTGGCGCTGACGAGTGGCGGACGGGTGAGTAATGCGTAGGAATCTGCCCAACAGTGGGGAACAACTCGGAGAAATCCGAGCTAATACCGCATACGTCCTATGGGAGAAAGCGGGGGACCTTCGGGCCTCGCGCTGTTGGATGAGCCTACGTCGGATTAGCTTGTTGGTGAGGTAAAAGCTCACCAAGGCGACGATCCGTAGCTGGTCTGAGAGGATGATCAGCCACACTGGGACTGAGACACGGCCCAGACTCCTACGGGAGGCAGCAGTGGGGAATATTGGACAATGGGCGCAAGCCTGATCCAGCAATGCCGCGTGTGTGAAGAAGGCCTGCGGGTTGTAAAGCACTTTTATCGGGAAAGAAAAACCCAGGGTTAATACCCCTGGCATTGACGGTACCCGAAGAATAAGCACCGGCTAACTCCGTGCCAGCAGCCGCGGTAATACGGAGGGTGCAAGCGTT
>WTJD01000010.1 GCA_011524975.1 Lysobacterales bacterium | reverse complement strand
AGAGACAGGCACGGGATAGCGCTGGGCGTCACGCAGCCAGTTGGGGTCGTTGTTGATGGTCGGCAAGCTGCCCAGTGGAGCGGTATCCACCGCAACGCCATAACCCACTTCCCGCACCTTGCCGGTGAACACATGTCCCGGCAGGGAATCGAACACGATGGCCGCTTCGTCTCCCGCCTTGAGATTGCCCAGGTTGTTCTCCGTGAAATCCGCCTGCAGCCAGATGTTGTGTGTGGCGATAAACGTCATCTGTGGCGCCCCCGCGGCCGCAAAGCTGCCACGGTCGAGGCGCACCCCCGTCACGACCCCGTCCTCCGGTGCCCGTACCGTTGCCCGGTCCAGATTCAACAAGGCCTGGTCCAGGGCGGCCTGGGCCTGCAGGATGCGTGAATTTTCGTCACCCTTTGCGCCCAGGTCCTGCCTGGCCCTGTCGAGATTGGCGCCGGCAGCGACGCGCTGGCTCTCCGCCACGGCCAGCGAGGCCTCGGCAGACTCAATGCGGCGCTCGGAGATGGCGCCGGGGTCCTGTTCGCGAATACTGCGCATGCGCACCGCGTCCAGCCGCGCTCGCTCGACACTGGCCTCGGCGGAAGCGACAGAGGCCTGTGCCGCCGTGACATTGGCCTCAGCGGCGCCCACCGCCTGTTGGGCCGCCTGGAGATTGGCCTCGGCGGTTTGTACGGCCAGCTGGTAACGCTCAATGTCTATTTGAAACAGCTCTTGCCCCTGACTCACCCGCTGGTTGTTGCCAACGAGCACGGCGGTGATGGTGCCGGAGACTTCCGAGGCAATCGGTACCACGAGCGCGTTGACGCGAGCCTGGGTGGTGTACGGGGTCACACGGTCTGATCTCAGATACCAGGCGAGCAGAACAGCCGCGACGGCGAGCAGGATGAGCGTCCAGCGACGAACGGGATCCTTGCCAGGTTTCTGCGGTGGCTGCTCCGGTGCAGCGGTCTGGGTGGCTTCGTTCATGATGTCAATCCTGTTCAGGCTGGCCCGCGGGGTCGGGATAAGCAGCTTCCAGCATGTCACCCCAGTCCGTTCGTTCCTGCATTAACTGTCGAGTTTCATCGTCCAGGTACGGCAGACCGTCGCGGCCTTCCCAGCCGCCGCCCAGCGCCTTGTAGAGGGCCACCAGGCTTCTCACGGCATCGCCCCGGGCCGTGATATGTCTCTGCTGTTGGGTAAACAGTGCCTGCTGGGAATCAAGCACCCGCTGGTAGTCCGAGAAACCCTCCTGGTAGCGCAGGGTGGATAGCTCGTTGGAGCGCCGGGCGGATGCAACGGTCTGTTCCAGAATGCGGGCCTGGTCGCTGGCGCCGCCGTAGCCGGCGATGGCATCCTCCGCCTCGCGCGCGGCCTGCAGGACGGTCTCCCGGTAATTTACCAGGGCCTGCTGCAGCCGGGCATCCTGCACGCGAACATTGTTTTTGATGCGTCCATAGTTCAGGAACGGCCAGACGAAAGAGGGGCCAATGGATACGCCCAGCGCGTCGCTGCTGAACAGGTCGCCAAAGCTCGAATCGCCGGGACCCCCCGCAGATAGCCCGATGGAGCCGGACAGGCTGAAACTGGGGTAGAGGTCCGCTTTGGCCAGACCGATCTGGGCGTTTTGCGCCATGGCGATCAGTTCTGACTGGCGGACATCGGGACGTCGGCGAAGCATGTCGGCCGGAAAACCGATCGCGATGCTGTCGGGGAGTTGCGGGATCTGCGCGGGTTCGTCCAGCAGCGTGCCCAAGGATCCGGGAAGCGTCCCCAACAGCGTCGCCATGGCATTTTCTGCCTGTCTCAGCGCGGCCTCGAGCGAGGGGATGGTTGCCTGTGTGGCGAGCAGTAAGGTATTGGCCTGCTGCATATCCAACTCCGAGTCCGCGCCATTACGAAACAGCACCTCGGTGATTTCATAGCTGCGCTGCTGGATCTTGAGGTTTTCACGGGCAATGCGCAGCTGCTCCTGCAGGGTTCGGATGATGATGTAATTTTCGACCACCGCCGCGGTCAACAACACCATGGCCTGGTCATAGGCAGCGATAGAGGCCTGAAAAGCGGCCTCGGCGGATTCAATGCCGCGCCGGTAACGTCCCCAGAAGTCAATTTCCCAGGAAACGCCCGCGCCCAGGGTGTACGACCAGTAATTGGACTGAATCACGCTGTTGTTCGGCGGGGAGACCCAGGTTGCGTCCCCGGCTGCGGCCTGGGCCTGGGGATATTTCAGGCCCGTGGCTATGCCCAGCAGCGCCTGTGACTCCAATACGCGCAAGGCCGCAATTTCGATGTTGTTGTTCTGGGCCCGGGCTTGTTCAACCAGCTGATCCAGCGTCGGGTCTTCGAACAGCCGCCACCATTCGATCATCTCCAGGGGCGCTGTCTGAAAGCGGCCTTCGGCGGCATCGGACCAATCGGTGGGTGTATCGGCCTCCGGCTTGACGAATTCCGGGCCGACGGTCTGACATCCTGCGATCAGAACGACGGTGGTGACCAGGCATGCCGCCCAAACGGGTCGGGTGAACACTCGCTTTTCAGTCATTGAAGAATTCAGTTTTTCCCCGGGCCTGCAACTGCCGGGCAAACATCCGGTTCATCACGGAGAGTATGCTGCCAGCCGACAAGCCGAACATGAGCACGCCGTTGGCCGCCTCCATGGCGCCCAGCAGCCGATGACGTTCAGACATCACGATGTCGCCATAGCCCAGGGAGGTGAAGTTCACCAGCGAATGATAGAGCGCGGTGTGCTTGTCACTGAACTCACCCAGCCAGAAAAAAATCATGGCCCATGTGCTGGCCTGCAGCATATGTCCGAGGAACAGCACCAGGATGACCAGGCTGAGCGCGTACATATCCTGGCCCAGTCCGTCGGCGGCCTTGCCCGTTCCCACCCGCCGGCCAAAGTAACCAAGCAGCACAACGATGGCGTAAACCTGAATGCCGAGGTTAATGATCAGGGCGGTGCTGCCGAGCAGAAGATTGGACAGCATGATCAGGCTTCCGGTTGAGACGGTTCCATGCTTTCAGCATCGGCCGACCCAAAACCCTGTTTCATCCAGGCCTCAAGCAGCATGTACCCCAGGGCGAGAATAACCGCACCCAGAAATAGCCCGATGATGCCCGAGGTGACCATGCCGCCAATGGCCCCCAAGAGGATAACCAACATGGGCGCTTCGACACCGCGGCCCAGCATCAACGGCTTCAGAACGATATCGCTCATGCTGGCGAGTACGGCATACACGGCGAAAATCAAAGCCGTGGTTGTTGACTCGGCCGAAAATACCCAGGCGATCACGGGCGCCATAACCAGCAGCGCCGGCAGCTGGGCGGTCACAATGATGAAGACGACCAAAGCAAGCAGCCCCGCGGCAGGCACGCCGACCACGAGCATGCCCCCGCCCAGCAGGACGGCCTGAATCAGTGCGATGCCCAACACACCGACAGCGACGGACCGTATGGTTGCGCTGGTGAGTTGTATCATGTTGGCCGCGTTGTCTCCGACCAACCGAGCGAAGAATCGCGAGGTCATGGCCCGCATCGCACTCTCGTTGGCAAGAAACGCGGCGGCGATGAGCGTGGCCGCGACGAACTGGAGCACGGACAGGCCAACACTGGCTGCCTTACCAAGCAGGCCCGTCATGATCTGTCTCAGCTGCTCATGATGATTCTCAAGAAAAGCCTCCAGGTTTGAGGAGGCCTCATTCCATGCGCTGAAGAGTCGCTCCCCGATGATGGGCCAGGACTTGACGGACTCATTGGCGGGCGCGACGGAAAAATCGCCCGCCTGCAGGTCGGCGCGAAACTGTTGCAGGCTGTCGATCAGCGAGCCGCCGAACATCCAGGTGGGGATCAGGATGACTGCCAGCCCGAGGATGACGAATACGCTGGCTGCGAGCTTGTCACTGCCGCCCAGGCGATCTCTCAGCTTGAGGTATGGCTTGTGCATGGCGACCGCGATGATGCTTCCCCAGGCCAGAAAAGAGACGAACGGCATCAGGATCTGAAGGCACCAGGAAAGGATGGCGAATATCAGCAGCAGGTAGACCGCGATTTCGATGGCTGACTTTACCTGTGCTTGGGTGGCGGCTTGCGACATGGTGAACTCCCTGAGTTTTCAACATAAACGACGTGACAGATAATACATCCTCGGTCGCCGACAGGTGGAATGTTCTCCCCGTGGTGATGCATGGCATGAGCCATGATGTGTCTGCGCAGATGCCTTCACGAGGTGATTGGATAGGGGTCAACGCACCGCTCTCGAACGGCCCTGGGGCCTGTAAGAGGCCCAGGTGAAGCCCTCCTGTCGCGATGGCCATATCTTTCTGCCGCCGGGTCTGTCCCGGCGACATCGCCCTTGGCGGAAACGTCGGTCAGACGCTTATACTTGCCCGTTCTGAATGCCTTTGAATGGTTTGAATGTGATGACCCCCAGGATTTTGCCGCTGTGCATGGCTTCCCTGCTTTTCTCCGCGTGCTCGGTGACACTGCCGCCCGAGCGGCCGGGGGTGTTCGCGCACAGCGTCGAGGGAGAGATGCGGCCATGGAGCCACGAAAATTTTGAATCTTCCAACGACAAATTCAGCTTCGTGGTCTTCTCCGACCTGACCGGTGGCGAGCGGGAGGGGATATACGAGATTGCTGTCGAGCAGATGAACCTGCTGCGTCCAGATCTGATCGTCAATGTGGGCGATCTGATCGAGGGCTCTGAGGACCGGGCCGAACTGGACCGGCAGTGGGACTCCTTCGACGAGCGCACCGGCAAAGCGAAAGCGCCCGTGTTTTACACCGGGGGCAACCACGACCTGCTGGGCGTGGAGATGCGCAAAGCGTGGGAAGACCGGCTAGGTGACCGTTACTACCACTTTGTCTATCACAATGTTTTGTTCCTGGTGCTGGATACCGAGGACTATGAGCCCGAGCGCTTGCGCGAGGTGGAACAAATGCGGGTCTCGGCCATCAGGGTGGCCGAAGAACAGGGCTGGGATGCATTCGCCGAGACGGCTTATGCCACCATGCCGGAGGACGAGACCGGAACCATATCGGCCCGACAGTCCGAGGCCATGGTTCGCGCGATCCAGGACAACCCGGATGTGCGCTGGATTTTTCTGTTGATTCACAAGGCGGCATGGCGGGCGGATGGCACGCCTGGCTGGGATGCCATAGAGGCTGCGCTGGGCGACCGGCCCCACACCGTGTTCCACGGTCACCGTCACGGCTATCAGCATGAGCGACGCGGCAGTGGTGACTACATCAGGCTGGCCACGACCGGCGGCGTGCAATTATCGGACAAAGGGCGTTCGATGGATCACATGGTGCTGGTTACTGTCGATGACGACGGCGCGCATATTGCCAACCTGTTGATGTCCGGCATCCTCGACAAGACCGGGCGCATCCCGCTGAATGGCGATGATCGCTGTTTCGAGGCGGCGCTGTGCAACAAGCCGCTTCAGTGAGGCCAGCCCGCGGCTGGCGGCGTTGAATGTGGGCGTGCCGCAAAGAAAAAACCCGCAGCCTCACGGCCGCGGGTTTCCAGGCAGTTGAACAACCGTTGTCTACTCGTCCCGGGGTGTCGAGAGATCCCTGCGCAGTTGGTAGACCGTATACTCGGCGCCCCAGAAGGAATTCTCGAAGGCCTGAAACGTGGAAACAGCCGTTTCCTCGCTGGTGTGCTTGACCATAAAGTCGTAAAAAGATGTCTCAGGCGGCGCCATGTCGGCATAGTTCTGATAGGGCACAGCCAACATCAGGTTGTTGGGTCCGCCCACTGCAGTTAACCAGACCCACCGTTCGTCCCAACCGTTTTCCTTGGCGGTGCTGGACATTTTGCTGAGCGCCTCTCCGCGTGCCGCCCCTTCTCCTGACTTGGGGTTCCATCGGGTGACGCCCACATAATTCCATTCACCGCTGTCCGCCGGCCAGTGGCTGTTTTTCCAGTCCACCACGTCGATGTAGTGTGCGTAGCTCGCCACATGGGGATGGACGTTCTCATTCCAGTGGGTATCCAGTTCGGTGCCATTGACCCACTCGACATAGGTATCCTGATCAGCCCAGTCGAAGCAACAGTGACGCACGCTGTATGAGCCCATTTCGCTGCCCATGGCAACCGTATAGGTGTCCCAGCTGCGTGGGTCACCCGCCGTCTTGCGCATGGCAACATGCTCTTTGAACGCCGCTTCAAATTCGCTTGCGTGGCCTTCTTTGGGCGTCATCACCCAAACTTCGGACAAGGGCGGAAGGCTGGTGCCCTCGCCTTCATGCGAGTCGGCATTGAGGTTGGCGGCCAGGCCTGAGCCGGCCAGTAAAAATAATGCAAAAATCAATTTGCCTTTCATTGGTCTTCCCTCCATAACATTTCGATTTTCTTGTTCAAAGGCGCAGGTGGCTGCGCCCCACCGGGAAAGTATAGGTGAAATTGACGAGCGTAGGGTTGGACGTTTTCCGCCCGTGGGAGTGACACTGGCGGTACAGCCGTTTACCCTGTGGCACTGCATCTATTCACCCATCAGGAGCGTGTCATGACGGTGTGCCCACTCGCGCTGGCAGTAGGCTGCAAAAGTTGTCCGGTCTTTTCTATCTGTCCCCTGAAAGGTCAGATCGGAGATTATGAGCCCGAATCCCGGGCGGAGCCCGAGGCGGAATCCAAGGCAGGGCCTGAAGAGGATTAGCCACCATCTGAGGCTGGTTTCCTCCCGGATGAAAGCCATGAATCGTCCCCATGCACGGCGGGAGCCGCAATGGCGTCAATGCACGGGAGCGCTGCGCTTTGAGTGATGCCCTGGAGACAAGGCGCTTCCGGCCGGTGTATGGCTGGCTGTCCCTGCTCGTGGTTTTGGCGCCGGTTGGCTTTTTCGTGGTGCTTCTTCGCGGCAGCGGCGCCATTCAGGTTGGCTCCCTGCCGGTCGATCTGCCCGGCATCATGTTGTTCAGCGCGCTGCTGGGCCTGGCGCTGTCCATCGTTTCTATCAAGCGGGACGAGCAGACCCCGACGGCCTATTTTGCCCTCATGGTCCACGGGATTTACGGGCTGCTGGCGCTGACGGTGATGTTGCGTTAACTATGCCGTTGGGGGCGATGCGAGCTCATCGGTCCGGGCGTGACTAAAGGTGCAACTCCACGATATCCCCGTCCTCGACCTGGTGCTCGGGGCCGGTCTGTTGGCCATCGAAGACGCTTTTTCCCCAAATGCGGGCAAATTTAAGATCCCGGGCGATGTCCAGGTGCACCTGCCGCGCGACGTCCTGCACGGTGCCGCCGTGACGAACGGTGAAGGGCTGCCCCATGTCGGGCGGCTTTCCGGGGGATTTCGTGTACACCCGGACAATTTGCAGCGCCCTGAACAGGAACAGGCCCAGTTCATCCAGCCCCTGGCCCGTTTCGGCTGACACGGTCAGGGTGGGGTAAGCGAGGCCGAGTAACTCCTGCAGAATGTCCACTTCTGCCGCACCGGGGTCCAGATCGCTTTTATTGGCCACCAGCAGCGTGGGCAGGTCGATGCGGAAGGGGTCGTCATCAGACATCGGGGCGGCCTGGCTGGGGTCGTCCGGCCAGTGGGTTTGCAGTGTTATCTTTTTCTCGGCCAGCCGGGTCATGATGGCGGGAATATGATCGACGCATTCGGGGTCGCTGATATCAACGATCAGCAGGGCGCCGTCGGCGGGCTGCAGCGTCGCGCCGAGCCATGATTCCATGAAATCCGCCGAGACGGGCGGCAGATCGATGAGCTGAAAATGCACGTCCTCGTAAGCGAGCATGCCGGGTATGGGTAGATGTGTGGTGTAGGGATAGGGGCCGATCTCGGTCCGTGAGCCGGTGAGGCGTGCGTGCAGGGAGGACTTACCGGCATTCGGTGGCCCGATCAGGCAGATCTGGGCCGCCCCATCGGGCCGCACCACGTGCGACGGCCCACTGCGCTTGCCGCCTTTCCTGGGCCCGCTCAGCTCATCCGACAGCTGCTTGATGCGGCTCTTGATATCCGCCTGAAGATGCTCTGTTCCCTTGTGTTTGGGAATGGTCCGCAACATTTCGCGCAGGCAGTCCAGGCGTTCGCGAGGCTCGCGTGCCTGTCGGAACGCGGCCTCGGCTTTTTTGTACTCGGCGGTGACATTGGTCGGCATATGCCCATCTTATGGCAAGGCGCTGACCGGTCCACTTTTTTGGACCGGCCACTTTTTGGACCGGCGCTCAAACTTGCCGCGGTTCCACTGTTACCGAATTTCAGGGCTTGCTGATCGTGATGGAGGTTCCGTCGCTGTCACCGTCATCGTCATGATTCTGCGAGGATGCGTAAACGGCCCCGCTTACGCTTGCAGAAGTGACTGAAAAACTGATTTTCTTGAATCGTTTTTTGGTCACCGTTGCCTCCAATTGGCACTGGCCAGAGGCATCCGTGGTACAGGAGGTATCGCCCAGTATGCCATTGCTCCAGGTTCCGGATACCAGGGCACCCGCAACGCCGATGTGCTGGTAATCATGAATGGTCACGGTCACGGTAGCGACCCAGTTATTCTGAGCGGCTGCTGTAGCGTCGCCATCGATATCGCCAACGTGTATGTCATCCTCGCTGGGCGGCGGTGGGGGACCGGCGGGCAACTGGTCTCTGGCGGAGGCGATGCGCAACGGAAAATATTCCGCCATGGTGTCAAAACTGGCTGCGGCGTCTTTGCTGTTGGGGTCTTCAGCCAGTGCGCTGCTGAGTAAACTCTGAAAAGCCTGCATGTCGAGGGAGAGCTGTACCGCGTCAAATATCGGAAAATCACCCTCGACGAGTGCCCTGACCACCTCGTTGTACTCCTCACGGAAGGGGTCGTCCTCATCATCCACCAGTGCTTTCTCGTACTGATTCAGTTTGCCTCTGCCATTTCGATAGATGCTGATGTTGGGGTCCAACGACCCGAAAGCTGAGTCCAGGTCCCACTGAAGGTATTCACGCTTCCAGTTCGGATCCAAGCCATCACCCTGATCCACGTAGTAAAAATTCTTGCTCTTGGAAAAAAGGTCGTCAGGCGAGTAATGAAATGCAGAGACTGCACCAAAGGTCAACATGCCCTCCATGTTGATGCGTTCATTCAACTGATCCTTGAAATCGGATGGCGTCGCGCATTTTCCGCGGTCGAGGAAGGGCGTGAAGCACAGTGCCTCTGACGTTGGGCTGGGTATCCCATCGTCATCCTCCGGTCCGGCTTTGGGTTCCGGGCTGTACTGGTCGCTCATTTTTGTCAGCCAGGTATCGCCGATCGGCTCCCACATGCCTCGGTTTTTGAGGAATTGCTTGTCCGGTTGCTCTACGTTGACGTAAACCCCTTGATATTGGCCGTTGATGGTGAGCTTGACCCATGAGGCGAGCCCCGTTTCATACTGAAGGCCGGACTCTGCCGCCAGGCGGTGCAAATACCAGGCGACACCTTCTTGAGCTACGTCCTGGTCGTCCCCGTTTTCGAGGCTGAGCTTCTTGACGCTTTTCCATTTGGAGACGCAGCCCTGGGTGATCCCCGGAACATCGACACAGATGTCCACGTCATCGGGATCATCATGGTATTCGTTGATGTCGATCTTGTAGCTGACCTTCTTGTCGGGGTCGAGTTCATTGGGCAACGCGCTGGCCGACTTGCGCCTGATGGAGACCAGAATGGGTTCTTCATCTCCGGCCCAGAACCAGGCAGGAACCTCGATGTCATAAGTGGTGTCATTGCGAATCAGATCGAAATCAGCCGCGTTGACGGTCTCAACATGCAGGCTGTGCAAGCTGAAGGGGTCGTAAAGGTCTGGCCAGTCCGGCACTGATTGGGCCTTAACGGACGCACACAGCAAGGCCATCGAAAGTGTCACTAAAAAACGCGCCGTGTTTGACACCGTGTTTGATTGGTTACTCATGATTGTTTCTCCCACCCGAGTTTTGAGACGAGCCCTGAAAGTCAGATGACGTGACCGTAGCGCTCTGTTCAACCTTGCTAGGTTGACGGTATGTGATGGAGTAATCAACTGCCAATAATGACAGCTTGTGTGGGAATTATCGGTTCAGGCGTGGGCGTGTTCGGATCAAAATCATGCCCTGGCGGTCGATACCCCATGCTTCCTCGATAAAAGGCAAAGCGTCCCATGGTCGGCCATCAAGGCTAATCCGGTGCCGGGCTGAGCAAATTCAGCGCGGCCAGCGTCATGGCCTCCACGCCCGAGCGGATCGCCGGCTCCGGATCAATCTGGAACAAGCCGGAATGATGGTCGGCCCAGTCGCCTGCGGCCAGGCGTTCGGGGGGTGTTCCGCCCACTTCGAAATACACCGACGGTATCACGGGGTCGATATTGACCAGATCGGGGAAATCTTCCGCACCCATGTCCGTTTGTTTCCATGCGACAAACGCGTCCGAACCCATGCCTGCCTCGATGGCCTGGCGCACGCGAGCACTGAGCGCTGCGTCGTTGGTGGTCGTGGGCGCGCCGAACGGGGCGACCATCACCTCAGGCAGCAGGTGCTCGGGTATCCCCGCGGCCCGGGCCGTATTCAACGCGACCCGCTCTATGCTCTTGAGCAGGTAAGCCCGGGTCGATTCTGTGTTGGCCCTGACCGTGATGGCGAGATCTGCATGGTCTGCGATCACGTTGGGTGCGGTTCCGGCATGAAATGCACCCACGGTCACCAGCGCGGGTTCCAGCGGTGAAATCTCGCGCGTGATGATAGGCTGAAGCGCCACGACGATCTGCGCGGCCGTCAGGACCGGATCCCGCCCAAGATGCGGCGAGGCGCCATGGGTGGCGACGCCGCGAACACGAATGTTGACGGTGTCGGCGCTGGAATACATCAGACCGTCGTTCAGGATGATCTTGCCTGCCGGATACTTGGCGATCACGTGCAGGGCCAGGGCAAAATCCGGCCGGCCAATCTGATCGTACAAGCCATCCGCCACCATGGCCCGGGCGCCTCCAAGCGCCTCCTCTGCCGGTTGACCCACCAGGTGGAGCGTACCCGACCAGTCATCTTGCCGGGCGGCGAGCTGCCGTGCCGCCCCGACCAGGGTGGTCATGTGCATGTCGTGCCCGCAGGCGTGCATGACCGGCATGTCGACGCCTTGCAGGTTGACCTGGCGCTTTTCGGAGGCATAGCTCAATCCGGTCTTCTCCTCCACGGGCAAGCCGTCCATGTCCGCCCGGATCAACAGGCGGGGTCCGGGGCCATTGCGCATCGTGGCCACCAGCCCCGTGCCCCCAATGCCCCTGGTGACTTCAAAGCCCAGTGACCCCAGTTCCGCGGCCAGGCGGTCCGACGTCTCGTGTTCTTGCATGGAGAGTTCCGGATGGGCGTGGAAATGCCGGAATAATTCATCCAGGTAGGCGTAGTCCTCTGCGATGGCCGTCTCCAGTGGTTGGGCCGCGGCGGGCGTGGCGTGCAGCGCGGCGGTGAGCGTCAGCAGGGTGATTTCAAGGAGCATCTTTTTGCACATGTTCGAACCTTTCCGTAAGAGGCCGCGGCAGCTGCCCGCGGCAAAATCCACGGTCACCCGCTACGGGGCGACCATCCTGATGTCGTCACTGCCGACGGGTAGCTCAAACCGCATGCCGTCAAGGGTGAGCACGGTGCCGTCAGGGAGAGAACGCCTGAAGATTTTTTCAAATAGCGCGTTTTGGGGCGGCGGCACCAGGTGATAGAGGGCCAGCTGGCGCACGCCGCCCTCGGCAACCAGCGCTGACAGATCGTCGGTGTGGGCATGGTAATCCTGAATATCGAGCAAAATCTGTTCCATCCGGGTACCTGCCGAGGCAGCCTCGAGCGCCTGGATGATCGGTAATGAAAGACTGTCCTGGAGCAGGAGATCAGCGTTCCTCGCAGCATCGATCAGGCCCGGGCTCACGACCGCGTCACCGCTGACAACCACCGATCTTCCGCCATAGTCGAATCGATAGCCCACGGCTGGACGCACCGGGTCGTGATCGACCGCGAAACTGGTAATGGTCAGTTCTCCGCGTTCCAAACGCGTTCCTGCGGGCATCAGGCGGCTTTGCATCATTCCCAGCTCGGGCGCCAGTAGGGTCTCGCCGTGATGAGCCACGCGGTAGTCGCGGTCCAGCCCGTATGCGTCGTTGAGGCCGTCAACAACCTGCGCGACGCCTGGAGGCCCATAGACCAGCAACGGGTCGGGCCTGCCGGCCACCCAGGAATTGAGGTTGAAATCGGGAATGGCGGCGATGTGGTCAGAATGAAAATGGGTGAGAAAAATCGCTTCCAGTCGTTCCAGCGGCAGGCGGCTCAGCGTGGCAACATGGGCAGAGCCCGCACCGGCATCGACCAGGTACAGCGATGAACCGGCGAGTACCGCGACACAGGCCTGTGCCCGGCCCGGCGCCGGCATCGGCGAGGAGGTGCCGCACATGAACACCTGCAGCCCATCGAACTCGCTCATGGCCGCCGGACGGCTCATGGCGATCGCCACGGCGCGCTTCAACAGCCAGTCCTGACCGGCCTGTGAATGCCAGATCACGGCGCCAGCGAGAACAGCCAAAACGCCCGTCATGGTCATGAAAAGCAGGAATTTACGCACAGCGATGAACCCCGTTGGCTTGGCGATGGCTCATTTGCTTGATGATGATTCCACAACCAGAGAAAACAAGCTCGGCCTTTGGCCAGGAGCGGTCATTCAGTGACAGCAACCGTTACCCTCCTGTATAGGCGGGCACTTCATGTCACCATAGGAGCAAAACACGCAGCAATCCCCGGGAAGTGGTCTCAGGACTTCACCACAGCCCTTGCAATCGTAAAAAAACTGACAGGCGTTCGTGGGCATTTCTTCTCTCTCGGAGTGACCACATTCGGGGCAGATGATGGTTGAGAATATTTCGATGACCTGGTTGCTCATGCAATGCACATTACCAAACATCCGCGGGCGTTTCCGAACTGACAGACTCTTCAGCGTGCTGCTAAATAGGTTCCGTTCTCGAAAAAAAGGCCCGCGAATGCGGGCCTGATGTTTTTCGTTGCTTCGCAGGCGAAGCCACCGGTGGAGCGCATTCTGCGGCGTCCGCCAGGGATCAGCCCTCGTCAACCTATGGGCACATGCGCTGGACCTTCCTGTCGTTTAACCTGTGCATGCTCATGTTGCCGCCTTCGATGAAGCCGCCGCCAACGTAGAGTGGTTCTGCTTGATCAAAGATAGCGGCATAGATACCGGGCGTCCCTGCCGGCGAGCCGCCGTGTATGATCAGAGTACATGGTAAACCGATTGCATCGACGTTGTCGTCGTCATCGTTGATGAGGCCGCCTTCCATGGGCATGTTCATCGCCGAACTCACGGTACCCGGAATGATCCGGTTAGCGAGCGTGCTGTTGAACAGGTTTAGCT
>WTJD01000135.1 GCA_011524975.1 Lysobacterales bacterium | reverse complement strand
GGAGTTTTGCTTGCCAAGAGCCGAAAAAATCCACAGACACGCCGATATCGGCTTTTTCCGAATTTCCAACCGTAGCGATGGCTGCCACCCATCTCCAAAGCGGGCGCATCATCTCTCTGAGCGAGAGGCTGAATGGATGGTCTGGCGCAGAAACGGACAGAGGTATGGAAGGGCTGGCGTCGAAGATAACGCTGATTACAGCGGATTAAACCGCTCAGGCCGGTAATGAGACAGGAGATCCACCTCGACACCGTCCAGGATTTCGGTGGCGGCCAGGCGGCCTATCAACGGCGCCAGGGTAATGCCGCTATGCATGACCGCGAAGTACAGGCCAGGATGCGCATGGGCGCGGCCCACCACGGGTAGGCCGTCCGTTGGCAGCGGCCGCCAGCCTATCCCGATGTGCTCCAACTCGGCCTCAGCCAGCGCGGGCACCTGCTGTTTCGCCATCTTCAATACTCGTGCGGCATGCACGGAGGCGAGTGCTGAGTCAGGGAATGCGCCGGGTTTCGGTGCCAGCGCCTGCGGATGCGGGTGGGTCTCCGGGGGACCGCCCTTTTCACCGATGACAATGCGCCCGTCATTTTGCTGGTGTATGTGCACACCCGGGCCGTACACCACGGTGCGCAGGGTCGGCGCTGTGGGCTTTGTCACGAGGATAAGCCCGGGTGTGGGGCGCTGGGGAAGCTCCATGCCCACCATGCGGGCGATCGCGCTCGAACCCACGCCGGCGGCCACGACGACCAGTTCAGCCTCAACGGGCCCCATATCCGTCGACACCACGTAACCGCCTGCATGTGCCTGCAGGCCGTTCACCCGCGCGGGCATCATGGCCTTGGCGCCCATTTGCAGGCTGCTCTCAAACAGCCGACGTGTTGCAGCCCCTGCATCCAGCGCACCGTCCCGTTCAGCAAAGATGAGCTGCGTCGCTGCAGGCACGATGAGCTCCGGCTCGATCTGCTTCAGCGCAGTGGCTGTGATACTGCGAACCTCAGCGCCGCGTTGCTGCATGATTCGAACCTGGTCGCCAACATCGAATGCCGGGTCCGCCTGCCACTCCAGGCTGCCGCCCCAGCGCACCGGCCAGTCCAGTTGATGACTCATCAGGCGGTGCTCTGCCATGGCGTGCGCCCGAAGCTGATGGTAATGCTCCGGTTGGCCGGCTTCGCCGCCGTTGATCCAGGCAAAACTGTGTCCGGAGGCGCGCGACGCCGGACCGCTGGCTTCTATCACCGTCACCTCGCAGCCTCGCCGCGTAAGCTGCCAGGCAACAGAACAGCCCACGATGCCCGCACCGATAACAACCACCCGGGCAGGTGAGGGCGCCCCAACCCATCGAGCTGCCCCGAAAGAGGGCGCAAGACCCGCGGCCGCCGCGCTCATCATGTTTTGAAGAAACTTTCGCCTGTCCATGGTTTGTGCTGCCTGTGCGGGCTTTTCCTGGCGCCGGGCGCCCACGACGGGCGCGAAACGCGGTGCGAACACGGGTCAATCAACCCGGCATGGCCTATAATCCCCCATCTCGATACAGCGCTACCCAGACTCTAAACCCATTCCAGACAGAAAGGAACGCCGCCTTGAGCCATTCATTCATCCGTTGTGTCAGCACGGCTGCGCTGCTGCTACTTGCTTTTCCCGTTGTCGCGCAGACACCCGAGCCCAGTGGCTGGTCCTTTTCACTGGACGGGGGTTTTGCAGTTCAAAGTGAAGCGGACCTCGATCGTGAGGGGGGTGCTTTCTCCAACGACCGCGATTTCTGGAGCCTCGGCGTCGACTATCGATGGAATTACCGGAATTCCATCGGTGTCAGTCTGGGCATCGGCTCCACCGAGTATGACTTCGTCAGCGCGCCGGGTTCGGCCACGATTGGGCCGTGGAGCGATATGGATGAGTGGCGGGTCTCCTTGCCTTCACGGTGGGCGCTGGGTGATACCAGCACGCTGTTCATTATCCCGAGCCTTCGCGATTACAGTGAAAAAGGTGCGGTGGGCGACGGCGATACCTGGAGTCTGCTTGCCGGGGTCGCCTGGAGGCGAAGCGAAACCCTCACCATTGGACCCGGTCTTGGCGTGTTTTCCCGTCTCGAGGATGATGCCCGGGTCTTTCCTATCCTGTTGATTGACTGGAAGCTCAGCGAACGCTGGGAGCTCTCGACCGGGCAGGGGCTGGCCGCCTCCCAGGGACCGGGGCTGACACTGGGGTACCAGCTGTCACCGCAATGGCGCCTCGGCCTCACGGGGCGGTTTGAAGAAATCCAGTTCCGGCTGGACGAGACGGGTGTGGCCCCGGGGGGCGTCGGAGAAGACAGCTCCCTGCCGCTTATTTTTACGGCAGCCTGGAGCCCCAGCCCCCAGGTGAGGTTGGCCGCGTTCGCCGGCATGAAGCTGGCCGGTGAGTTGGCGGTTTATGACCGCTCAGGGGTTCGGCTTCAGCGCGATGATTACGATGCTGCGGCCATTTATGGGGTGACCATAGAATTTCGGAATTAAAGGGCCTGAATGCTGATGGAGCGCTCGTGAAACGATTTTGCGCATGCCTGCTGGTCTGCCTGTTGCTGCTGTCTGTGGATGGCCGGACGGACCAGCAGTTATCGATTGCCACGGGCGGCACCGGGGGCGTTTATTTTCCCATTGGCGGCGGCCTGGCCGAGCTGATCAATGCCTGGATAGAAGGCTATTCTGCATCGGCCGAGGTCACAGGCGGCTCAGTTGAAAATGTCGGCCTCGTGGCCAGGGGGGACGCCGACTTCGCCATTTCACTGGCCGATACGGCCCAGCAAGCCCACGCGGGCACGGGACGTTTTCAGGCTCAGCCGCTGCCCATGCTGCGTGGTGTCGCTGGCCTGTACGGTAACCTGGTTCAGATTGTTGCCATCCATGGAAGCGGCGTTGAATCCCTGGCGGATATGCGCGGTCGTCGCGTCTCGGTGGGCGCGCCCGGATCGGGGACGGAAGTCAATGCGAGAGCCATTCTGGATACCGCGGGCCCGGGCTATGCCGCCGTCCAGGCTCAGCGTCTGAACTTCAATGAAAGCGCGGACGCATTGCGCAATGGCGACATTGATGCCGGCTTCTGGAGTGTGGCTGTCCCCACTTCATCGATCCTCAACCTGGCTACCCATCGACCCGTCCGGCTGATCGGGCTGACCCAGCCGCAGATCGCCGCTGCCATCGCCGCGGATCCCGCCTTCCATCCCGCCACGATCCCATCGGGTGTTTATCCGGGCATCAACGAGGCGGTGAACACGCTGGGCGTGGCCAATATTCTCGTGGTTTCCGAAGATCTGCCCGAAGCGCTGGTGTACGAGGTGACAAAGGTACTGTTCACGCAGGTAGAGCAACTGGCCGCGATTCACCCGGCCGCCGGGCAGATCTCGATCGAATATACCCTCGAGTCGATGCCGATACCCTTGCATCCGGGCGCTATCCGCTACCTGCAGGAAAGCGGCGCGAATATTCCCGAGCCACTGCGCCGCTGAGCGCACATGCGCGTATGAGGGACCCGGATACATCTTTCCTGATCGTGCAAGACCAGGGCAGGGGGCTGGGCATGGCCATCGCCGTGTCCTCCATCGCGCTATCGCTGTTTCAGCTCTGGGCAGCCGGGGTACAGCCACTGGGGCTGTTTTTCCAAAGGCCGATACACCTGGGCCTGATTCTGCTGCTGTGTTTTCTCGTTTATCCCTTCGGGGGCGGAAAACGGCCAAGAGGGTGGCTGGGCTGGGCTATCGATGCGCCACTCATGCTGTCATCCATGCTGGTCGGATGCTGGCTGCCGCTGAACATCGACGTCATTGCCAATGCGATTTTCCCCCGTCAGATCGATGTGGTGATGGGTGTCATCACCGT
>WTJD01000073.1 GCA_011524975.1 Lysobacterales bacterium | reverse complement strand
CGGATCATGACCATGCTCAGCTGCCAGGGACTGGAAGTGGATATCGCGGGCCATCTGGTCGTGCAGAGACTGGATCTCGAAGTCCGCCCCGGCCAATTCTGGGGCCTGATGGGCGCCAACGGCATCGGCAAAACCACGCTGATGCGCTGCCTGGCCGGCCTTGCGCCCGGAAAGCAGGGTCATGTTTGCCTCGATGGTCAGCCCATTCGCGGACTGCCTCGGCGCGAGGTCGCCCAGCGTCTCGGCATGCTGCAACAGCATACGGCCTACGTTTTTGATGCGAGCGTTTTGCAAACGGCGCTGACGGGCCGCCATCCGCACCTCGGCCCATGGCAGCGCGAGTCGACGCTGGACATCGACAAGGCCCGCGATGCCATCGCCTCGGTGGGCCTCGACCGCCTCGAGCACCGCAGCGTGACCGACCTGTCGGGCGGAGAGGCGAGACGACTGGCTTTCGCCGCCCTGCTGGTTCAGGAACCGGAAATCATGCTACTCGACGAACCGTCCAACCATCTCGACCTGAGGCACCAGGTGTCGATCATGAGCCGCATCGGTGACGAGGTGTACGGCAATGACCGGCTGGCTGTCGCCGCGATGCACGACGTCAACCTGGCAGCCACTTATTGCAGCCATGTCCTCATGCTGTTCGGCCAGGGCGAATGGGAAGCGGGAACGGCTCTGGATATGCTGTCGGTAGAACGACTGCAGCGCATGTATCGATGCCCGGTGGAGTCTGTGGATACGCCCGCAGGGCGCCGCTTTCACCCTGCCTTCGACAGGGCTTCGGCCTGATCCCGCAACGCCTCGTAGTGGCGGCCCAGGCGCCAGGCGCCCAGGCCCCATATGGCCAGCACGGGCAAATACACCCAGGCGATCGCGCCCACGGACAGGCCCAGCGTCATCAGCCCCTTGAACAACCATGAAGCGGTAACATCGCTGCCGCGATAGACCACGGTGTCGATAAAATTTTTGCTCTTGTACTTGCTTTCCCGGTCAACCACCGTGAACAGCATCTCCTTAACGGGCCCAAGCACCCCGTAGTTGAGTGATCTTTGCGCCACCTGCACGGCGGCAAACAGCACGAGACTGAGCGAGCTGCCCAATAGGACAAACCCTCCCGCCAACAGCATCGGGGGCAGAATCGCCGTTTTTGGCATACCCAGGAAGATCACCAGCCGGGAAGTGACAAAAAACTGGAACGTAAAAGCCAGGATCTGCACCACGAGATCCACGTAGCTGAAAAATCCGGTACGCGCATCAAAACCGACGATATTTCGATCTACAAGCACCGCGAGGCCGTTGTAGAGAAAGGTTGCCGTGAGATTGTGTGTCAGCATGAGCAGGCAGATCAGTAAGAGGTAGCGTGACCTGAAAACATGGATCGCGCCCTCGAGAATACGGCCGCCAATCACCGCCTCGCGCGCCTGATCCCGGCCGCGCCGAACATGCCTGCCCAACCCTATCGCCATCAGGGTGGCCACCAGCAGACAGCCGCCTGCCATCAGCATGACCCCGCGGGTGCCGATTTCAGAGACCCACTGGGCCGTGATCAGTGGCCCCAGGATAGCCCCGAGGCTGCCACCGGCCATGATGCTGCCAAACAGCCTCTGGGCCTGCCCGGGTCGAAAAATGTCCGCCATGAAACTCCAGAAAATGGACACGACAAACAAGTTGAACACGCTCAGCCAGACATAAAAGGTTCGCTGAACCCAGACCCCCGTGCTATCGCCGTCGAATGCCAGGATGAACAGGGCCAGGTTGGCGATGAAGAAAAAGTAGATGCCTGGAATAAAGCGGTTACGACGGAAGCGCGCCACGAGAAAACCGAACACCGGCACCAACAGGAGCATGGAGACAAACGTGGCCGTGTAGAGCCAGTGCAGAATATCGCTGTTATTGGCGGCCACGGCACCTCGAATTGGCCGCAGCATGAAATAACCGCCCAGCAGGAAGAAGAAATAAATGAACGCCATGGCGAATACGGGCCACTCACCATGGCGTATTTTCAGCAGGCGCTCGATGAACGGACTCATCGCGGCAGAGGGGTTCACGGCGCGCTCCGCCGCGGTCGACCTGCGCCCATTATGCGCCAGTGACGGAGACCGTCTGCCCCGGCTGCAGGCGCTCGTTGCCGCGGGTAACCACCCGCTCACCGGCACGGACATCACCCCGAATCTCAACCAGGTCGCCCGCCCCGATGCCGACCGTCACCGCGGCCTGACGGACACTGTCATCTTCATTCAACACGAACACGGTGATGCCCTCCGGCCGCAGCACCAGCGCATCGCGATGAACCACCAGCACCTCCTTCAACTCGGATGTCGGCACGGCGACCCTCAGGGTTTGTCCCACTGGAAATACGCCCGCCTCGATGTCGATGCGGAGTTCAAACTGGTGTGTGTTCTCGTCGCCCACAGCCACGACCGTTCTGACCCGGCCTTCGGCATGCAACCCCATCGCCCCCAGGTCCAGCGCCATACCGGCCATGACAAAGCGGTAATACTCCAGGGGTGCGCGGGCAATGACCTCGAGCATCTGCTGATCCACCAGACGCACCACCTCGCCGCCTTCGGTCACCCGTTCACCGGGCATCATCAGGCGCTCGACCACGACACCGGAAAACGGCGCCCGGAGCGAGGTTCGCGACAACTGGTCTTCATTCTGAGCCAGCCGCGCTTGCGCCACGGCAAGATCACCAGCCGCAACCCCGCGATCCGAGCGAGTCTGTTCCAGCTGCGTGGCGGCAGCCAGGTTGTTCTCCGCCAGTTTCTCGAACCGGGACTCTTCCTTGCGCAGAAAGTCCAGCCGCGCCTCAACCCGCGCCACTTCAGCGATCAATTCATCATGCCGAAGACGCAACATGGTGTCCTCGATCCGGGCCACGGGCTCGCCTGAGGTCACGGTGCTGCCAACGTCCAGTACCGATATCAGCCTGCCGGGCACTTCAGCCGCCAGCTTCGCGTCGTTGCGGCTGACCACGGTCCCGGGCACCAGCGTGGTCGAGGCCAGAGACCGGATCTCCGCCACATCCACTCTGACCGCCGGCGCGGGCGGGCCCTGCGCAATGGCCATGGGCGCGATCACCGCAAGGATCAGAATCACAGGTTGTATCAGGGATATCCGCATACTTGGCATCTCATTCCGGCTGCGCCACCGCGCCGGACGGGTCGTCAACGCGTTGCTCGTTCATTCTCAGCAGGCTGGGCAGCAGTATCAGTGTGAAGAGGGTGCTGACCAGCATGCCCCCGACAATCACCGCGGCCATGCCCCGGTACAGTTCCGTGCCCGACCCTGGCACCAGCATCAGGGGCAGCATACCGAAAATGCTTGTTGTCGTGCTCATCAGGATCGGCCTGAGGCGAAGCCGAACCGCGTTTTCCACGGACTCGCGCCGGCCCATGCCTTCGCGCTCGGCGTCACGCGCCCGATAGACCAGCAAAATGGCATTGTTGACCACGAGGCCCAGCAGAATCACAAACCCAATCATCGTCAGCAGGTCCATCTGCTGGCCGCCGCTGCCTGCCAGCACCAGGTCCATGAGCCGCAGTGAGATAATCCCTCCGACGGTCGCCATGGGTATGGTGAGCACGACCAGCAGGGAATCCCGGAACGACCGGAACAACGCCGATATCAGAAGATACAGAATGACCACGGCCAGGGCGAAACTGCCCGACATGGCGCTCAGGGCCTCGCTCAAAGCCTCTGCCGTCCCCCGCAACCTGATGGTGCCCTCGGCGGGCAAAAGCGGCCGGATCACCGGCAGCACCTGCTGCTCAACGATGGCCAGCGCTTCCTCGATGGCCATGCCGCTGGGTGGCGTAATCTGGAGCGTCAGGGTCCGCCGTCGATCCACCCGTTGGATCTGGCTGGGGCCCGCAGTCCGCACCAGTTGCGCCAATTCACCCAGCGCCTGAACCTCGCCGCTGGGCGTTGCAACAGGGATCGCCATCAGTTCCTCGGGTGTATACCATTGCTCGGCGCGAAGGATCACGTTGTAGCGGCGGTTGCCGTCAAAATACTCACCCATGAACGCGCCGTCGCCCATGGCGCGCACCGCGGTGGCCATCCTTGACCGGTTCCAGCCCACCTCGGCGATGCGGCGGTCATCGGGCACCAGGCGCAGTTCCGGTTCCGCCAGTTCAAGGCCGGGTATGGGCCTGACGTTGGCATTAGGCAACGCCTGCATCACGGCGAAAAAACCGGCCTGACCGGCCGCGAGCAGCGATTCGAATGACTCCGCCTGCATATCCAGGTTGATCTGGCGGCCGCCCCGTTCGCCCTCGAAAATCGAAGCGCGCTGGGCAAAGCCGAAGGTATCGGGAAATCCGGTCAGCACCTGGGTGTTGAAAATCTGCAACAGACCATCCACATCGTCGGCGTCTTCAGCCTGGCCGCCGACAAACGCGCCGAAAGAGGGCGACATACCCAGGTAGTAGGCAGACAGCTGTAATGGGTGCTCCCCGTTGATATGCGGCTCGAGACGCTGATCGATCACGTCCATGATCTCCCGCTCGGCGGTCTCCACACCCAGACCCGGCGGCGCGACCAGGAAGCCCGATATCCAGTTTTGCCGGCCCTCGGGGAGGTAATCCGCAGCCGGCATCAACAGCAAGACCAGGAGCACCGGCAGGCTGGTCAGGGCGGCCACCACAGAGATCCTGCGGCGGGGCGTGTCGGTCCAGGTCATGATGTGAGCCGTTACCCAGCGCCACCAGTTTCGGTGCCGGTCTTCGATACCCCTGCCCCTGACCAGGTTGGCCGCGGCGGTTGGCAACAGGGTGGTCGCAATCAGCAGGGAAGCGACCACCGCGGCGGAAATGGTCAGCGCCAGATCGGCAAACAACTGGCCGGCTTCATCCTCCAGAAAAATCACGGGCATGAAAATCGCCACCGTGGTCGCAGTGGACGCCAGCAGCGCGCCCCAGACCTGTCTTGTTCCGCGCTCAGAGGCCTGGTCCCCCTCCAGTCCGGCCTCGCGCTGACGAAAGATGTTTTCCAGCACCACGATCGCCGCGTCCAGAACCATACCGGTGGCGAAGGCCAGGCCAGCCATGGAAATGATATTCAGCGTTCTCCCGGTGACATTCATCACGATAAAAGCGACAAACAGGCACAGCGGAATGGATACGGCAACCACCAGCGTGGCTCGGAACTTGCGCAGGAACCACCACAGCACAATGACCGCCAGGGTCATGCCCAGCAATAGATTGTTTCGAACCATTCCGATCGATGAGTTGATGTAATCGGACTGGTCGTAATTCTGCTCCATCAACAAACCGGCCCGCACCAGGTCGGTTTCCTGCAACTCGGCCACTGTTTGCTGAATTCCGGTCATCACATCCAGAACATTGACCCCGGATTCGGGCGCGATGGCCATACCGATCGCCGGCCCGCCGTTAAGGTGCAGCTTGGTGACCGGGTCTGTCATGACCATTTCTATGCGCGCGATATCACGCAGGCGAATCGGCCGCCCTTCCCGCCACTCCAGCACCAGGTCGCCCAAGGACTGCAGCTGGTATTTGCCGCTGAATCTCAGCGTGTACTGGCGCCGGCCAACTTCGGTGCTGCCGCCCGAAACATCCGCGTTGGCGCCCAACTCACCGCTGACCCCGGTCAGGTCCAGCCCGATGCCTGCCGCCTTGAAGGGATCGAAGGTGATTCGCACCTCATGCGGCTGACCGCCGAAGGTGCCCACCCATGACACGCCCGGCACCCGCTCCAGCCGGGTGACGATGTTGTCGTCGATGTAATCCTGGTAGGCCTCGATAGGTGTCTCGTTGCCTGGCGCCGGGGAAATGGCAAACCAGCCTATGGCCCTGTCGAATTCATTGCCGCCCACCCGTATAGCGGGCTCGTCGGCGTCCACGGGATAGCGGGGCACCTGGTTCAGCCGGTTGATCACTTCGATCAAGGCCCGGGTCATGTCCGTGCCGATGGCAAACTCCAGCGAAATGGAGGCGTTCCCGTAGCTCGCGGTCGAGGTCATGCGCAGCAGGCTGGGCGTGCTGCGCAACACGGTTTCCTGCAGCTCTATGATGTCGGATTCGACTTCGTTGGGCGCCGCCGCCCGCCAACTGGTGGTAATCAACATGGTGGGACGAGTGATCTCCGGCGTCATTTCGATCGGCAGCCGGGTAAGACTGATGATGCCGAAAATAACCACGAGTATGCCGGCGACGATGACCGCCACCGGATTGCCCAGCGAAACCCGGGTCAGAATCACGCCAAAGACTCCTGAAACGCCCTCATTTGACTCACTATAGCGGCTCTCATTCAGGACTCAAGGCGTTCCGGGCACGGGCTGGCGCATTTGCGGCCCCGGAGCTGACCCAGGTCCTTGTATACCGCGCCTCATTGACTATCATGCCTATTCCAATTGAGCGGAACCGGAATGGAATACGACTATATCGTTGTGGGTGGCGGCTCCGCGGGCAGCGTCATGGCGGCTCGCCTGAGCGAAAACCCTTCCCAGCGCGTGCTCCTGCTGGAAGCCGGCGGCACGGACTGGCACCCTTTCATACACATGCCAGCGGGCCTTGCCAAGCTGGTCTCGCTGGACCGTATCAACTGGAATTACCATACGCAGCCGGAACCCGAGCTGAACAACCGGGAACTGTATTGGCCCCGCGGCAAGGTCCTGGGCGGGTCCAGTTCGATCAATGCCATGTGCTACTGCCGGGGCCATCGTAAAGATTACGACGATTGGGCGGCCGGGGACTGCCCCGGCTGGGATTTCGACAGCGTTCTGCCCTTTTTCATCAAAGCCCAGGATCAGCAGCGCGGGCCCTCCGAATTCCACGGCACCGGTGGGCCGCTGAAAGTCCAGGATCTGCGCTACCACAACCCGCTCAGCGATGTGTTCATCACCGCCGCCGAACAGGCAGGCTTTGGGCTGACCCATGATTTCAACGGCCCGCACCAGCGCGGCTTCGGCTTTTACCAGGTGACCCAGGATGAAGGCCGGCGTTGCAGCACGTCAGTGGGCTATCTGAAAGCGGCGCGCGCGCGGGAAAACCTGACCGTACAAACCCACGCCATGGCCGAGAGCATCTTGTTCGAAGACCACACGGCTGTGGGTGTTCGTGCCCGTGTCGCGGGCAAGGCCCGGGAGTTCAGGGGCGGCGAGGTTATTCTCTGCGGCGGCGCCATCAACAGCCCTCAACTGCTGATGCTGTCAGGCATCGGCCCGGCAAACGAACTGCATGCGCAGGGCATCGATGTTCTGCTCGACCAACCTGGAGTTGGTGATAACCTCCAGGACCACCTCGATGTCTGTACCCTGGTTCGATGCCTGGAAAAGATCACCTATGACCAGATCAGCGAGGTGCTCACAGGACTGCGGTACCTGCTCACTCGAAACGGACCGGGAAGCTCGAACATCGCCGAGGCGGGAGGGTTCATCGTCAGCCGCCATGCCGAAGATGACCGGCCGGACATCCAGATGCACTTTGTTCCCGCCCTGCTGGACGACCATGGCCGCAACCAGATGGAAGGCCACGGCATGACGATCCATGCCTGCGCGCTGAGACCCACAAGCCGCGGCCGGCTCACGCTGGCGTCAGCCGATCCGGCAGCAGCACCTGTGATTCACGCCAATTACCTGTCCACCGACTATGATCGCCGAATGATGATTGAGTGCGCCCGGTTGTCGCGGAAAATCTTCAGCCAGCCGGCTTTTTCACCCTATGTCGGCGAAGAGATCTTTCCCGGGGAAAACGCGCAGAGCGATGCCGAACTGTTGGCTTTTGTGCGTCAAAAGGCAGAATCGATTTATCACCCGGTGGGCACCTGCCGAATGGGGGCAGACGAGGGCGCGGTTGTGGACGAGCGACTTCGCGTCAGGGGGGTAAAGGGGCTGCGGGTCGTGGACGCATCGATCATGCCCAGCCTCGTCTCCGGCAACACCAATGCGCCAACCATCATGATTGCCGAAAAATGCGCGGCCGACATCCAGGGGCAGGCAGCGTCATGAGCAAGGTCACGGCCGGGCCCGACCCGTATCCAGCCTGAGTTATCCGGCCTGAGTTATCCAGCCTGAGTCATCCGGCCGCCGGGTTCAACACCGGCACCGGCACGTGCAAAGCGGCGCACACAGCGCGCATCAGCTCTATTTCCGCCGCGTTGACGACCTGGTCGCTGGTGGCCACCTCAATCATGGCCTCCACCAGGACCTGACGGCCTTTGGGCTCGAGACCATCCAGCTTTTTCAGAGCCGGATCCAACACACCGATCCAGTCCTCCGGCCAGCTTTCCATGGACATGACTTCTGCACCAAGGCGCTCCAGCCCCCGGCGCCAGGCTCGCTCACGCTGGCTTTCGTCCGCGCTGCCATGCAAGACCAGCACGGCAAGCACGGCCTTCGCCTCATCCGTGAGGGATTTCAGGCTGCGGCGGCCCGGGCGCGCGGCGCGCCGGGGGTTGGCAGCTTCCCACAGGTACTGGGTAATGAGGCGCGCCACCAGGTATTCGAACACATCGATCTTGCCATCGCTCCTGATGACCTTGTTGATGACGCTGAGCAAACGGGCCTGTTCGTTGGCGTCACGCTGCTTGATCATCGGCAGGGCCATCTCCAGCAATGGCAGTCGTTGTTCGGGCTGCACCGAGCGGGTGACATCAAGCAGTTTTCGAACCCGTCCCTCGCACTCGGCGCCCAGTTCAGAGGCGATCATCAACAGCTGCTGTTCACGAGACTCCGGCTCCTTATCGAGCAGCCCTGCCAGCAGCAATTCCACCGCCCATTCCGGCGACCGCGCGGCCCGGCCGGCCGCCTCGGGCAGCGAGGCGACGATACCCGCGGCCAGCAGCACGCGGTCCCATCCCGGGTTGCCGATTTCCTGGACGATACCCGCCGCGTCAAAACCGCCCTCGCGTGCTTTCCTCGCCGCTTCCTTTTCCGCCCTGGCCTGCGCGGCCCGGTCTCTACGCTCGGCCTCCTTACGCATTTGAGTGCCGAATTCGAGCAACCGGGACCGCGTGAAAGAGGGCTCGATGCGCTGAATGCGGCGCATGATCGGCGGGTGGGTCGCAAACATGCGCATTGCCTGGCCGGAACCGAACAGCATATGCCCCACTTCCTCCGAATCCACCATCAGGTAGGAGGTATCGGCGTGAACCGCAATCTTTTTGAGCGCGCCACCGATGCTGTCCGGATCGCGCGTAAACTGAACAGCCGAAGCATCGGCCAGGTACTCACGCTGACGGGAGACGGCCGCCTTGATCCAGCGCCCGAAAAACAGGCCGATGTAACCCACCGCCCACAGGACGAACGCGATCAGCAGTATGGCGCCCCCGTTTTTGTTGCGTGAGCCGCCCATAAAGCGCCCGTGCCACAAGACCCGCCGGCCGACGACGGCCAGCACAAGGATGCCGAACAAGGCGCCCATCAGCCGGATATTGAGGCGCATATCACCGTTGAAAATGTGACTGAACTCATGCGCGATGACGCCCTGCAATTCGTTACGGCTCAGCGTCTCTAGTGCTCCGCGGGTCACGGCAACCGCGGCGTCCGCCGGCGTGAATCCGGCCGCGAATGCGTTGATGCCCGACTCACGTTCAAGCACGTAGATTTCCGGGACGGGTACGCCGGAGGCCAGGGCTATTTCCTCCACCACATTGCGCAGCCGGCGGTGCAGCGGATCGCTGGACTCGGGCGGTATGGGCACGCCACCCAACTCGACAGCGACACGGCCGCCGCCCGATTTCAACCGCCATATACGGAACAGGCTGGCGCCGGCGATGACCAGCAGCGTCGCCACGGTTGCGCCAATCAGTAACGACCGGTTGAGGGAGACCATCTGCCGCAGGGACTGCACTTCGCCATCCTGCACAGAACCCAGGCCAAAGCCGACCAGAACGGCCAGGTCGATGGCCACGACAATGGCAATAACCGCCAGACCGAACAGCACCAGGAGCCAGCGTGTCTGACGCCTGGCCTGGTCCTGTTGTTCAAAAAAGTTCACCAGACGCCCGCCCGATGCTGCTCAGGCCCTGTCTGGAAGCCGACGCCTTGCTGACCGGCTCAGAAAGATACCTCGGGTGCCGCGCGCTTGGCTTCGTCCTCGATATCCAGCAACTCGGCAGGTCCGAAATTGAACCATCCAGCGAAGAAATTGTTCGGGAACGACTCGCGCAGCGTGTTGTACTGCATCACGGTGTCGTTATAGGCCTGGCGGGCAAACGCGACTTTGTTTTCGGTGGTGGTCAGTTCCTCCGAAAGCTGCATCATGTTTTCATTGGCCTTGAGGTCCGGATAGGATTCGGACAAGGCAAACAGCCTCCCCAGCGCGCCTGAGAGACCCTGTTCAGCCTCCGCCAATGCCTTCATGGCGTTGGGGTCGGAGGGGTCTCGAGCCGCGTTTTTAAGCCCCGCGACCGCCATGTTGCGCGCGTTGATCACGGCTTCAAGCGTTTCGCGTTCATGCTTCATGTAACCCTTGGCCGTCTCCACCAGGTTGGGGATCAGGTCATGCCGCCGGGTCAGCTGGACATCAATCTGCGCAAACGCGTTCTTGAAACGGTTGCGGCCCGCAACCAGGCGGTTGTAGATCGAAATGGCGAAGAGCGCGACACCAACTATCAGCGCCAAAAGAAACCAGCCCATGTGCAGCCTCCCATCAGAGTGTCCGTGGAAGCCCCGATTCTAGCAAATACGGAACGCCCGCGACCGTGCCTGTAGTCATCGGCAGGCCGAAACCTGCCGAGACGCGTCGGTTCATTTTTTTCGCCAGGAATCCCTCAGCGTGACCGTGCGGTTGAGCACCGGCCGCCCTGGCGCGGAATCCTCCGGATCATGGGAGAAGTACCCCAGCCGCTCGAACTGGTAGAAATCGCCCGCACCGCCCTGCGCGACGGCGGGCTCTACAAAAGCGTGCTCCACGATGCTGAGGGATTCCGGGTTCAGGAACTCGAGAAAGTCCCGCTCCTTTTCGGCCAACGGATTGGGCACAGAGAAAAGCCGGTCGTACAAACGCACTTCCGCCGGAACGCCATGTTCCGCGGATACCCAGTGAATGGTCCCCTTGACCTTGCGATTGGCGCCGGGCATGCCGCTGCGCGAATCCGGATCGAACTCGCAATGCAATTCAAGCACCTCGCCGGCCTCGTCTTTGACGACCTCAACGCAACGCACGATGAAGGCATTGCGCAGCCGCACCTCGCCACCCGGACGCATCCGGAAAAACTTTCTCGGCGGCTCTTCCATGAAATCCGCGCGCTCGATCCAGACTTCCCGGGTCAGGGCGACTTTTCTCTGGCCCATCTCCGGCTTCTGCGGGTGCACCGGGGCCTCGAGCCATTCTGTCTCGCCCTCTGGAAAATTCAGCAACACGACCTTGACCGGATCGATCACCGCCATGGTCCTCGGGGCACGTTCATTCAGATCATTGCGAACAGCGTTTTCCAGCACGCCCATCTCGATGATGCTCTCCTGCTTGGAAATGCCCATCTCGGTCCAGAAAGCCCGGACAGCCTCCGGTGTGTATCCGCGCCTGCGGATACCCGAGATGGTGGGCATGCGGGGATCATCCCAGCCGGACACATGCCCTTCCTCCACCAACTGCAACAGCCGGCGCTTGCTCATGACCGTGTAGTCCAGGTTGCCGCGGGCAAATTCAATTTGCCGCGGCCGGCACGGGGCAGGGATGTTCTCGACAAACCAGTTGTAGAGGGGCCTGTGGTCCTCAAACTCCAGCGTGCACAGTGAATGGGTGATACCTTCGATGGCGTCCGACTGGCCATGGGCCCAGTCATACATGGGGTAGATATGCCAGCGGTCCCCGGTCCTGTGGTGGGGCACATTGAGAATTCGGTACATCACCGGATCACGCATGTTCATGTTGGGCGAAGCCATGTCGATGCGGGCACGCAGGACGTGCGCGCCGTCTTCGAACTCGCCGTTTTTCATGCGCACAAACAGGTCCCGGTTTTCTTCAATGCTTCGTTCCCGGTATGGGCTTTCAACGCCCGCCTCAGTCAGGGTACCGCGCTGCCGGCGAATGGTGTCAGCGTCCTGGCTGTCGACGTAAGCCTTGCCCTGCTCGACCAGGTAAAGAGCCCATTCGTAAAGCGAGTCGAAATAGTCCGAGGCATTGCACAACTCATCCCACTCAAACCCAAGCCAGCGGACATCCTCCATGATGGCCTGGACGTGATCTTCGCTTTCCTTCAGCGGATTGGTGTCATCAAAACGCAGGTTCGTCTTCCCGCCGAACTCCTTTGCCAACCCGAAATTGAGGCAGATCGACTTGGCGTGGCCAATGTGCAAATGCCCGTTGGGTTCTGGCGGAAAACGGGTGACGATGGATGCGTGCTTGCCGGATTCGAGATCGGCAATCACGATATTGCGGATAAAATTCGTGGCCACGGTAGGCGCGTCGTCACTCACTGTTATACCCTCTCGTCATCTCTCGGCCAGGCCGAATGCAGGCGTGCATTCTAACTGATTGCCCGGGCTCCCCGTATCTTTGATCGTGTCGATATCGGGGCGGCCTTGGGGGACTGGCGCCATTTCAAAGCAACCGATCGGCCGGAGATGGGCCGCGCCTGACTCACCCTTTGGATCAGGCCGTCTTGCTGGCACGGAATATGGGCAAAAAAAACCCCGGCGGTACGGCCGGGGTTCCAAGGGTGCATCGCCAAAGGCAATAGAAGTGTGGGGACTGCCTGCAATAACGATCGATGCACCAGGCACAGTCAACTTGCAAACAGATGATACCCAAACGCCGTTAAAAACCTGTGAAACTGGCGTTGAGATTTTGTGAGACCACAAGGCGCCTATCAAGCCACCTGACGCCCGCCCTCACCCTTTTTGAGGAATACCAGCAATAGTGACACCGCCGCCGGGGTCACCCCGGGTATTCTGGACGCCTGGCCAACGGTCTCAGGCCTGACGCGCTCGAATTTTTCCCTGACCTCCGCCGAGAGGCCTTTGACCCGGCCATAATCGAAGCCGTCGGGGATGACCTTCGACTCGTTTCGCCGGGAGCGCTCAATCTCCTCGGCCTGCCGTCCAAGGTATCCGGCATACTTTGCCTGCACTTCGACCTGCGCGGCGACCGCCCCGTCGGCATGCCCCGGGCCAAGGCCGGGGACCCGCATCAGCCCGGCATAGTCCAGCTCCGGCCGCCGCAAAAGGTCCAGCGCCGAGGCGTCCTTCGAGAGCGTGATGTCATGGACATCCCTGAGCGCCCGCCCCAAGGCATTGTCCGGCAGAACCCGCAGCGCGCCCAGGCGCTTTTGTTCCCTGTCGATCGCTTCACGCTTTTCGCAAAAGCGCTGCCATCGGCGCTCACCCACCAACCCCAGGGATCTTCCCTGTTCGGTCAG
>WTJD01000186.1 GCA_011524975.1 Lysobacterales bacterium | reverse complement strand
GCCGACCGAATGTGCCGGTCAAACGTATCATCCTGCACCTCGTCATCGAACATCCTCTGGTAAGCATCCAGCTTGCTACCGACTGAAGCAATAGCCTCCGCGGTCATCCTGCCCAGCTCCTGGTTGAACTGTTCATACTCCAGCAAGTTCCGCAACTCCAGCGTGCGGGCCCTGTACACCGCCAGTGCCTGGCTCACATCCTCGTCGGCATCCAGTCCGGACCAGCCAATACTGTCCGCAATGGCCATTCGCACCAAAATGGCGTCTTCCTGCAGCGCAGCCAGGCTGACACGCTGGATATCCTCTGGATAGCGCTCGTCCAACGCACGCAGCCGCCGGGCCACTTCAGGGCCATGCTCAACGGCAATGCGAAACAGGTGCGAGGTTCCCGTCAGCATGCTGTACTGGTCCACGATCCTCAGCAGGGGCGAACGGAGCTCGTCCGGATTGACCGGCTCATCCTGCGGCTGTGGCGGACTGTATGCCGAGTGCAGGCTCTGATAGAGGACTTCATTGACCCCCTCCCCAATCAGCAACACCAGGCTGAGGCGACGATATTGCTCGCGCGGAGTCAGCGTGTCATTGACCGACAGGATATCCGCCGCGACGCCTGCCGCGAGCATGAACCCGGCCAGCCAGACCAACACCCTCACGGCAATGTCTGCCCGGCGCCTGCCGATGAGAAATCAAGGCCCGCCCAACGGCTTGCATCCGCTCTGCCCACGTCATCGCCGGCGCGGTACTCACGCCACCGCGCGGATTCGCCCGCCCGCTCAACGCGCAATACCCCATCTGGCAAACCGGCCCTGAACTCACCCTCGAGGTAAGTGGCTGTCCTGGCACCCTGGCGGCGAATCAGCATGCCCCCGGTGCCGTCAGCAAGGCCTCGCTCCGCCGCGCCAAGGTACTCTACGGAAGCCCCGCTCGCAGCCATGATGATCCCGTACCCCTGGCCAAAAGCCGCGCCATCCTGGCATTCGCCATACCAGCGCCCCACCGAGTCCAGCTCGGGGCTCCTGAAATCACATTCTGCGCGGGTGTCCATACCCATCGAACGGATTCGCGACTGGTAAAGCGTGAGCGTCTTGTTCCGAAACTCGGCAAATCCTCGGGCAGTGATGATCTCGCGTGACTCGAGCCACTCCACCTGGACGGACATTTGTCGCTCGAACGCGGGCGCCATGCGAGCAACAAACGCTTCGCTGATTTCTTCCGACTCCGCCCTGGCGTCGAATGAACGGTTCATGGCCCAGACTGAACCCACCAGCGAAAGGCCGGTCAGGCTGGCCACCATCGCGGTACTGGCAGTGGTTGTCACCGTGGCGCCATAGATGGTGCCCGCCATGGCCAGCGCCGCGACCGCAGCGGTCATGTTCTGGACTCGCGCGAGCCGGCGGCGTTCCTCCAGCATGCGGTATTCCGCCTCGATGATCTTGCGCATCTTCATGCCAAAATCACCCTCGTAAGTGCCCTGGTACACCGTTTCGGACTGCGCCACGAGAAACTCCCGCTCCGCCCTGACCAGCGCCTCTGCCAGCCGCAGCCTGGCCAACACCCGCTCGTCACTCGAGCGGATGAAGAACACATGTGCCAATTCTTCGTCGAAACGAGCCAGCGCGGCCTGGCGGGCGAAGAAAGTCGCCTGGGCATGATCCACCTGGTTTAGCGCCTGCCTGACGCGACGGGTGGCGCCAGCAACAAAATCACGGGTAAACGGGTCGGAGCGATAGGTCTCTTCCAGGTTGACCATGAGTTGGCCATCCATTTGTATTTTTTCTACCGGGTAGGCCTCCAGGGTGGCCTGGCGACCGGGCGTCGCGCCAGGCGATTGCAGCGGCAAAGGCAGTACGGGCTGGCTGCGTTCGGCCAGAAACGCGATGAAATCCAGCGATGACTGCCCCATGGCCGGGAAACCCTCCAGCCGTGCGCTTAACTGCTGTTCGGTCAATGCTTTCGCCTGGCGGAATGACGCGCTGGCCAGCGGCTGACTGGCAATGACCAGACCCTCAAGCGGCGGCCTGCCCCAGGCGCTGGTCTTCACCGTGAACAAAGGCGTCACCAGATCGCCAAAGGTCAGCGGCGGCGCGTCCATCATTTCGTTGACGTCGGGAAAGGTATAGATATTGAAGTCAACCGTGAGCACGCTCGGCACCTGCTCAGTGGCGAGAATGGGCCGGCTGTGCAGCTGCCGCTCCTCATTCCACTCAATGATGTGCGGCGACAGCAACACCGTGTGTTCAGGCAGTGAATCTCTAAGCTCCCGGTACAGCGACATCGCGTAATAGCTGGACTTGGCGACCAGAGACTGTGCCATCCGCGCGGTTTGCGGCTTTCCGTATTGGGCGAATGGAACTTCACCGCCGATCGCATTCACCGCAAATGAGCTGACGTAGAGCGTTTCGGCATCCGCGTGAATCATCGCCGGATAGCGGATGATCACCAGGGCGTCTGAGCCCACTCGCGGGTCAGCGTCAACCGGCGCGGCCGCCGCCTGCTGGTAAAGCGAGCGGTCGCGGCCCTTGGCCGTGCCCGCGCAGCCACTGACCAGCAAGGCCAGGGACAGCCACCCCAGGATCATGCCTGCCTTGATGGTCCATTGGCGTTGTTTTGCTGTCATTACCGTTTTGCGCGTTGTGACATCATCAGGAAACGACCCGGCATGCTATCAGATAGTTCCCCTCAATGGCGCTGATTGCTCATCATTTGTCCTGTGAGCACAGGGGCGAACCGTGGCATGATGCCCGACAACCCCCTTCGAGGATGACGGTAATGACACCCCCCGGAAATCATCATCAGCCACATCCAGACACCATTTTGGAAACCGAACGACTGATTCTGAGGCCGACGCGGCCAGAGGACGACTTCGAGCCACTGGCCCGCATCATGGCCGACGCCGAAACCGTGCGTTATCTGGGTGTCGAGCCCATGAACCGCTTCCAGTCATGGCGCAACATGGCGATGGTCATGGGGCACTGGGCCATCAGGGGCTACGGTTTTTTCTCCGTGACGCTGAAATCCACGGGAGAGTGGATCGGACGCGTGGGCCCGTGGTATCCGGAGGGCTGGCCGGGCACCGAGGTAGGCTGGACCATCGCGCCCTGGGCGCGGAACAAGGGATATGCCACTGAGGCCGCTCGGGCTTCGATGGACTACGCCTTTGAAGAACTTGGCTGGGACAAGGTGATCCATCTGATCGAGGAAGGTAACGAGGCCAGCGTGGCCGTTGCCCGAAAACTGGGCTCAGAGATGTTGTACGTATTGCATGGTATCCCCGGCATCACCGATGACACATTGTTCATTTTTGGGCAGAACGCACCCCGTGCCTCAAGCTGATGGGCGCGAACTTCACTTGCGCGCACCTGACGATTAGCCCGTTTGTTGAGAAAAGAAAAAGGCCCGCCAGAGGCGGGCCATGAAGATATCGGGTGGCGACTATAGTTGTTGTTAATTGGTAATCGGCGAGCCAATTTCCTGGCAACGCGCGGCAATCAGATCGATGCAGGTCCCGAGTTCCTCGGTGGAACCCGATTGAGCCCCGCCCGTGTTGGTGGCGCAAATGCCACCGGACAGGTTGGCCAGGTATGTGCCTGGCAGCCCCTCGACCGTAGAAGTATTGGCCGAAATGACGGCGTCGTTGGGCAAATTGGAACCCGAATCGCATGAGTTGAAAGAGTTTTGATTGTCTGCTGTGACAACCATCAGGTCGGTCGAATCGAAGCAGGGGCATTCAGCACCGTCCGGCGGCTGGCAGCCATCGTCAATTCCGTCACCGTTGCTGTCCTCGGTACCCTCTCCGCTGGCGCCGACATCACCAGGCTCATAGTCCGAAAGACCATCCCAGGAATGGCTCTGGTTTGCGAGGTGCTTTTGCGCCTTTGCGACCACGATCAGGTCGACCTTGCCCGCATCGGGGCAGACATAATCTTCTGCCGTGTAGCCCTCGGGCGGCGTGCAGTCCGGGTTTTCCAGATAGGTGGCCCCGTCAGAACCCAATTCGTTTCCGACGTGGCAAATCAAGGTTTTCTCCTGCTTGGCAACCGCCGCTCCGGCAGTCAGCAGGCAGACCAGGGCCAGCGCAAAGCGGCTGGCAGTTCTGAGTGACGAAAATGGAGTGCAAGTATTGAGCCTGCGTGGCTCTTTGAGTGTTGTTATATTCATCGTTTCATCCGTAAAACCAGCGACTTGGAAAGCGGTGCTCGCTCCCCTTCGGCCTTCCCATGGCCTTCATTCACCATGAATATTACATGAAGATTTGATGAAAAAACGCTGTCAGAAATGACAGTCATTGGACTGTGGCCAACCCCAAAAGAGCGTGTTAAAAACCCAAACCGCACTCGAATATTGCCATTGTTCCGCTTAATCCCAAGCCCTGGCGCTGGTCTTTACCAATAAACTCGAACACAATGTCGCCCATGCCACGCAGCCTGTTGCCAGTGCTGGCCGCCAGCATCCTGCTGGCCTCAGTCAGCCTTATCCTTTATCAACCCGCCACCCATCATCCTTTTGTCTGGGATACCCGCTTTTACCTGGTCTACAACGAGTTCTGGCTGTCCAGCCTGGGCGCGAACAATCTCATCTGGATGTTTTTCAGCTCATCGGTTTGGAACTGGCACCCCCTGACCTGGCTTTCTTGGGCATTGGACTACCAGCTATACAACGGTTTGAATACCCGGGGCTTTCACCTGTCCAATCATATTCTGCACGCCATCAACACCGTGTTGCTGTTCCTGCTTGGCCTCCGCCTTTTGCGTTTTGCTGTTCCGGATGAAATGAACCGAGCGCAAACACTGCGCGCGGCGGTGCTGGCATTCACCATGGCCAGCCTGCTGTTCGCAGTTCATCCACAGCATGTCGAAACCGTCGCCTGGGTGGCCGCCCGGCAGCATCTGCTTTGCCAGGCACTGTTGCTGCTCGCGACACTGTCTTATTTACGCTACGCCGATCCGAACGGCCAACAGCCCGTGCGGTGGCTGTATATCGCTTCGATCTTGTTCGTGCTGGCGGGATTGGCCAAGCCAACCGCCATCATCTGGCCAATCGCGCTTCTTCTCCTGGACATCTATCCCTTGCGACGATGGCGTCCCCGACCGGGAGCGGCCAGCGAGATGAATCTCACCGTTGTGGGTGATTTGCTGCGAGAGAAAAGATACCTCTTCATTCTAGCCGCGCTGATGGTACTCCCAACGCTTTTGACCAGGACCATGGTTGTCCATGATTTCCCAGTGATCGACCGTGTCTGGAACGCACTCACGGCCAGCCTTTTCTACCCGGTGAAGATGTTCTGGCCCCAAGCGCTCTCAACGTACTACCCCTGGTTCGTTCAGACCGGCGCCGACAAGGGTCTGATGACCCTGCTGCCCCCCCTGTTCGTGGTAGGCGCGACAGCGGGCGCCATGTTCGCCTGGCGGAAGAACCATCCGGTCTGGCTGGTAGCCTGGCTCTTCTATTTGCTCGCGCTTGCGCCCGTATCCGGGCTCATTCCCGTGGGGCCACACGGCGGCGCGGACCGGTACGCGTACCTTTCCACATTGCCAGCGTACCTGCTGGCCGGCGCGGGGCTGTTTCTCCTGTTCCAAAAATCGCGACCCTGGCTGACCATCGGCGTGTGCGTTGCTACCCTGGCTGTGGCGACAAGCTTGGGCGGCAAAGCTCGATCACAGATAACGGCCTGGCAGAGCGAACTCAGCCTGTGGCAGACCGCACAGCGCTACTATCCTGATGATGCCTTCGTTAACCACCAGCTAGGCGCTGCATATCTGGAACGGGGTCAACTTGAACAGGCGGCCGGTTATTTTGAATACGCCTCAGCAAAAGATCGTGATTTGATACAACCGCTGGCCTGGCTCGGCCTGGTCAACTTGCGACTGGAACGCTTCGATGACGCGCTCGGAGCGCAGCTCCGTCTGGGGGAACACGCAGCCAGCGGCAAACCTCCGCTGGTGGATGAGGAATGTCTCGTTTACAACATCGCATGGACACTGGCGCGATCCGGCGAGTGGGCCGAGGCCGCGAACCAGTTCAGGGTGCTGCCCGCACACGGCATGTACTCGGATTTTTCAGCGATGTGGCTGGCGTGGCTGGAAGCAAAGATCGCCGCGCCTGATGCAGCAACCGCCGGTGGCCATTCGATGGCCGATCTGCCGGGGCCGTGTTACGCGCCGCTGAGCGAAATGAGGCGCATACCCATGACGGCGGATCACGAAGGGCTTCCAACAGGCGGCTGACCTGGGCGCGGCCGCCGCGCGGCCTTACTCGCCGTAAGGTATCCAGATATTCTTGATTTCGACCGCCTTGCGCAGGAAGACCTCGCCAGCGCCCTGCTCCGCGTCCGTCCAGTCATGAAACCGCCCGTGGTTGACCCAGGTCCGTTTCATGGTAGCGGCTGCCTCTTCTTCGATGAGGCGGCTGCCCTCAGCGCTGCCCCAATACCAGAGACCCTCCAGGTCATAGTGGCGGGCCAACTCAAGCGTCAGCTCATCGCGCGGTCCGGTGATGATGTTCACCGTGCCGCCTGGCAGATCGGACGTGTCAAACACCTGGTAGAAATCCGTCGCCAGCAGCGCGTAGTGCTGTGACGGTACGACAACCACGCGGTTACCCATGGCGATGGCAGGCATGACCGTGGAGACGAATCCGAGCAGACCGGCCTCTTCCGGCGCCACGATACCCAGCACGCCCAGTGGCTCCCGCATGGCCAGAGTGACGTTACGGAAGGGCGTGGCATGGACCTGGCCATCATACTTGTCGGCCATGGCCGCCCAGGTGAATATACGGTCAATGCACAGCCCAAACTCACGCTCTGCCGACCGCTTGGCGCGGCCTGAAAACGCCTTGAGGCGCTCCACGAACTCGGCTTTCCGGGCCGACAGGTTTTCGGCGATGTAATACAGCACCTGAGCGCGATTGTGTGCGGTGGTGGTCGACCATCCAGCGGCCTTGCGCGCGGCCTCGACCGCGTCACGGATGTCTTTTCTTGAACCCAGCGGATACTCCGCCACCGGGCGGCCTTTGGCGTCATGCGCCATCAGGCTGTAGCCCTGGTCTGGACGCGACTGCTTGCCGCCGATATACAGCTTGGCGGTGCGATCGATGGCCCTGATCTTTTCCGGCCGCTCGCTCCCCTGGCCGGCATCCGGCAGCTTGTGCACGGGCTTACTGCTCAGCTTGCCTTCCCATACAGGCTTGACGTATTCGAACAGGCCTTCTTTGCCGCCCTCCCGGCCAAAGCCCGATTCACGATAACCGCCAAAACCCGAGGCGGCATCAAACTGGTTGGTGCAGTTCACCCAGACAGAGCCGGCCTTGAGTTTGGGCGCTACATCCAATGCGAGGTTGACATTTTCAGTCCAGACACTCGCGGCCAGTCCATACCGGGAATTGTTCGCCAGCGCGACGGACTCAGATGGCGTGCGGAAGGTCATCGAGACCAGCACCGGCCCGAAAACCTCCTCCTGCGCCAGCGTGGCCGAGGGCTGTACCTCCGTCAACAGGGTTGGCGGGTAGAAACAGCCGCCCTCGGGCACCGCCGCTTCGGGTTGCCATAGCTGGCCGCCTTCGGCCACCCCCAATTCGACCAGGGTCGATATCCGTTCAAGTTGAACCGGATCGACGATGGCACCGATATCAATACCTTTGTCAAGGGAGTCGCCAACCACCAGTTTGTCCATTCGTGCGCGAATCTTTTCATGCAGCACCTCGGCCACCGATTCCTGCACCAGCAGCCGGGAACCCGCGCAGCAGACTTGCCCCTGGTTGAACCAGATGGCATCCACCAGCCCTTCAACGGCGCTGTCCAGATCAGCATCCTCATAAACGATGTACGGTGATTTGCCACCGAGTTCCAGGGTCAGCTTCTTGCCGGTTCCGGCCGTGGCCTTGCGCAAGATACGCCCTACCTCGGTAGAGCCGGTAAACGCGACTTTATCCACCTCGGGATGCTCGACCAGGGCCTGCCCGGCCTTGACATCACCCAGCAGGAGATTGAATACGCCGTCGGGCAAACCGACCTCCGAACAAATCTGCGCCAGCAAAACGGCCGTCGTTGAGGTGAACTCCGCCGGCTTGAGCACCACGCAATTGCCCATGGCCAGCGCCGGCGCCACTTTCCAGGCGGCCATCAGCAAGGGGAAATTCCAGGGAATAATCTGGCCCACCACGCCCAGGGGCTCGAAGCCCTGCATTTCACGGTCCATCACCTGGGCCCAGCCGGCGTGGTGATAGAAATGACGGGCGACCAGGGGAATATCGATGTCGCGCGACTCCCTAATCGGCTTCCCGTTTTCCAGGCTCTCCAGCACCGCGAACAGGCGGCTGTGCTTCTGGATCTGCCGCGCGATGGCATACAGGTAGCGGGCCCGTTCATGCCCGCTCAATGCCGCCCAACGCGTTTGCGCCGAACGCGCTGCCGCAACGGCGCGCCCGGTGTCTTCCGGGTCACCGTCCGCGATGTGCGCCAACAGCTCGTTTCTGGCGGGGCTGCGCGTCTCCAGCCAGCCTCCGGCGGCGGGATCTGCCCATTGTCCGTTGATGAAGTGCTTTAGCCTGCGCTCATGCTCATCGAGCCATTCATCGGCGAACCCGGTACTTTCCGGAGCCGGCCCATAATCCATGGTTTCCAGTATTTTCTTGATGCTCATGGTTTCAGCCCACAGGGTGACGGAAAGAGGCGGAATAACTGCCAGTCAGACGATGTTCAAGCTGACGCTCGATATCGGCCAGCAGGCTGCTGGCGCCAAACCGGAACAGGTGCGGATCGAGCCAGTCATTTCCAAGCTCCTCCTTCATCAGGATGAGATAGGCAATGGCATCCTTGGCTTTACCGATACCACCGGCCGGCTTGTAACCGACCTTGTAGCCGGTCAGCCGATGGTACTCACGAATCGCCCGGACCATAACCAGGCTAAAGGGCAATGTCGCGTTGACGGACTCCTTACCCGTGCTGGTTTTGATGAAATCGGCGCCCGCCATCATGCAGACCCAGCTGGCCTTGGCGACATTGGCCAGTGTGCCCAATTCACCCGTGGCGAGAATCGCCTTTACGTGCGCCTCCCCGCAGGCTTCCCGGTAGGCGCGGACTTCGTTGTAAATCCGTTCCCAGTCGCCGGTAAGAACCGCGCTGCGGCTGATAACAATGTCGATTTCCGCCGCGCCCGCGCGAACGGACTCCCTGATTTGGGCGATCTTGAGCGGCAACGGGATCTGGCCGGCCGGAAATCCCGTGGAAACCGCGGCCACCGGAATGCCGCTGTCGCCCAATTCCTTCACCGCGGTCGCGATGAAATTGTGATACACGCAAACCGCGCCGGTGGTCAGCGCCAGGTCGCCAACACCCAGACCGTCCAGAATGTCACGGCGCACCGGGCGCATGGCTTTTTGGCACAGCCGGCGAACCCGCCCGGGCGTGTCGTCTCCTGCCAGGGTGGTCAAATCGATGCAGCTGACTGCCTTGAGCAACCATGCGGACTGGTAATCTTTCTTGACCGACCGGCGCTTGGCCATCGTCGCGGCACGACGCTCAACCGCGCTGCGGTTAATGCGGATACGGCTGACGAACTCGGGCGACCAGGGCATGCCCGGGTTGCGCTCGAGGCCGCGGTCCTCGACCGAGCCAGGCTGCTTCAGGGAAAATACATTGCTCACGGCGATGTCCAGTGAATTTTCGGCCCACCAGTATAGTTCTCCAGAGCCTGAATCGCACTCTCATGCTGGCCGATTTTCCGCCGTCGCCAATGAAGGCAAGCGGCATTTGTGGCAGACTGTGCTGCCTTGCAGCGGGCTTGGAATCCGCACCCCATCGAAATGACCATGAAAACACCCGGTCAACCAGGAGAAGTCATGTCGCGTTTTCCCCGTACCTTGCTATTTTTCATTACTTTTATTCTTCTCACCCATATCAGCGCCTCTGCGCTGGCCGAGCCGGCGGAGCCGGGGCTGAACGAGTCTTCCCTCCAGGGATTGGCCTGGCGTGGCATCGGCCCCGCCCTCATGGCAGGACGTGTCGCGGATATTGCCGTGCATCCCGAAAACCGGAGCATCTGGTACGTGGGCGTCGGTAGCGGCGGCGTATGGAAAACCACCAACCGCGGCATCACCTGGACACCCGTTTTTGATGACCAGGGCGCCTACTCCATAGGCGCCATCACGATCGACCCCAATCAACCCGAAACCCTCTGGGTCGGAACCGGTGAGAACGTGGGCGGTCGGCACGTGGCGTACGGTGATGGCGTGTACAAAAGCCTCGATGGCGGCGCTACCTGGAAAAACATGGGGCTGTCGCGCTCGGAACATATCGGCAACATTCTTGTTGATCCCCGGGATTCCGATGTCATTTACGTCGCTGCACAGGGCCCGCTCTGGTCCCCCGGTGGTGAGCGGGGCGTCTACAAGAGCACCGACGGCGGTGAAAGCTGGGACCTCGTTCTCGAGGGCGCGAACGCGTACACGGGGGCCAATGAGGTGCATTTTGACCCGCGCAACCCGGACGTACTGTATGCCGCCATGCACCAGCGGTTTCGAAACGTAGCCGCCCTGCTGAATGGCGGGCCTGGCTCCGGCATTTATAAATCCACCGATGCGGGCCAGACATGGCGCGAGCTGACGAGCGGCATACCCGCTGATCACAAGGGCAAAATCGGCCTTGCCGTCTCGCCCGTCAACCCCGAGGTCGTCTACGCCACCATCGAGCTGGCGCAACGTTCGGGCGGCCTCTGGCGGTCACTGGATGCCGGTGAAAACTGGGAGAAACGCAGTGACGAGTTCTATTCCGGCACCGGCCCGCACTATTACCAGGAGATCTTCGCCAGCCCGCACGATGTGGACACGGTCTACCAGGTAGCACCCACACTGCACCGCACCGTCGATGGCGGGAAAACCATGAAACCCGTTCGTAACGCCCACGTGCATGGCGACTATCATGCCGTGGTTTTCGACCCCAACGATCCGCAGTATTTGCTGATCGGCTCGGACGGAGGTGTATACGAGACCTTCGACGGGCTCGAGAACTGGCGTTTCTTCGCCAACATGCCCATCACGCAGTTTTACAAAGTCGCGGTGGATTACGACGAGCCGTTTTACAACATCTACGGCGGCACGCAGGACAATAACACCCAGGGCGGCCCTTCCCGCACGGATAACGTCAATGGCATCCGCAACAGCGACTGGTTCATCACGCTGTTCGGCGACGGCCATCAGCCCGCGGTGGACCCGACCAACCCGGACATCGTTTATTCGGAGTGGCAGGAAGGTAATCTCGTTCGATTCGATCGCAAGACCGGGGAGATCATCTACATCCAGCCACAACCGGAAGCGGGCGAGCCCACTGAACGGTTCAACTGGGACGCCCCCATCCTGATCAGCCCGCATGACCCCGCGAGGCTCTATTTCGCCAGCCACCGCGTGTGGCGCAGCGACAATCGCGGCGACAGCTGGCAACCGATCAGCGGTGACCTGACCCGTGACCGGGACCGCATGTCCATGCCCATGATGGATCGGGTATGGAGCTACGATTCGGCCTGGGATCTCTGGGCCATGTCCCGGTACAGCACCATCACTTCGCTGTCCGAGTCCCCCATCGAGGAAGGCTTGCTCTACGTGGGCACCGATGACGGCCTGGTCCAGGTGAGTGAAGATGGCGGTGAATCATGGAAGGTCATCGACGAACTCCCGGGGGTTCCTGACGACTTTTTCGTCAATGACATCAAGGCCGATCTACATGATTCAGATACCGTCTACGTGGTGGTCGATGATCACAAATCGGGCGATTTCGCGCCTTATGTACTCAAGAGCACCAATCGCGGACGCAGCTGGAAAAGCATCAGCGACGGATTGCCCGAGCGTCACCTGGTCTGGCGCCTGGTACAGGACCACTTGAATCCCGATCTGCTCTTCGTGGGCACCGAATTCGGCGTCTTCTTTTCAATCGACGGCGGTGACGGCTGGACCAAGCTCTCGGGCGGCCTTCCGAACATTTCCTTCCGCGACCTGGTGATCCAGCAGCGGGAAAATGACCTGGTCGGCGCCACCTTCGGGCGCAGCTTTTACGTGCTCGACGATTACACGCCCCTGCGGCAGCTCACGGCTGAAGATCTCGAGTCCGACATCATGCTGTTCCCTGTCCGCGACGCCCTCTGGTACATCCAGCGGATGCCGCTGGGCGAGATGCAGACGGGCAGCAAGTCTTCCCAGGGCGATGCTTTCTACCTTGCGCCCAATCCGCCCTTTGGCGCCGTGATCACCTACTACCTGCCGGAGTCACTGAAGACGGCGAAAGAGCGCAGGCTGGAGCGTGAAAAGGAAATTGAACAAGAAGGTGGCGACACGCCCTACCCCGGCTGGGATGCCCTGCGCGAAGAAGCACGGGAGGAGACGCCCGCCGTTGTGCTCACTGTTCGGGATGAAACGGGCAAGGTCGTGCGCCGGCTCGAAGGTCCCACCGGGGCCGGCATGCACCGGGTGGCCTGGGATTTACGCTATCCCCGATCGGGCCCATGGACAGCGCACGCGGGAGATGAGTGGTTGAGTTTCCCGGGGCCACTGGCCGCGCCGGGCGCCTATACGGTCAGCCTGGCTACCCGGGTCGATGGCCAACTGAACGATACCGGACTTGAAGTACCCATCCAGGTCAACGTCATGCGGCAAAACAGCCTGGCATCGGCGTCACCCGAGGAAATCGTGGCATTTGGTCTGCGCTACGACGAACTGTCCCGCCAGGCCGAAGGCGCCGTTGCCGCGGTCAATGACGCCGTCGCCGAATTGCAAGCGACTCGTGCCACGCTGATGCGTTCAGATGCAGGCGACGACCTGCGCCAGCAGGCCAGCGAACTTGAGCGTTCGCTCCTCGACGTCAAGCTCCGCATCAGCGGCGATGAGCGCATGGGCATGGCCCAGGCGCAAGGCCCTGTCCCCGTCTCCCAACGGCTGAGCGCCGTTCAGATGGGTACAGCGCTGTCCACCTATGGACCCAGCCCCGCCCACCTCCGCAGCCTGGAGATTGCGGAGCAGGAGTTCGCGCCGCTCAGGCAGGAGATCACCCGAATCTTCGAACAGGAGCTGCCCGCCCTGAGACGCGCCATGGATGAGGCGGGTGTACCCTGGACACCCGGCCGAGGCGTTCCTGCCGGGGACTGAATGTTGAAAGCTGAGCGGTACGCCAGAGCGGGAGCATGGCTCCCGCTTTTTCTGATGGGGCTCACTCATCCCGCGAGCGCGGATGATGACTATGACGCCGAGGCCCGTGACCTGGAGTATGTACAGGTGACCGCTACACGTCGCGCTGCCCGCGAGTTCGATGTGGCTGCCGCCGTCAGCCAGGTGGACAGCGTCAGCGTGCAGGCGGAAATACCGGATGTTCTGGCCGAGATGCTGCGTGGCCTTCCCGGCACATTTTTTCAGCAGACGACAC
>WTJD01000151.1 GCA_011524975.1 Lysobacterales bacterium | reverse complement strand
TTATTAAAGGGCGCTGTTCACTCATTTTTTCTTACTTGCACGCGTTTGCTGTGCTCTCTTTCCGGTTGACCCTGCGCGGTTGAGCCATCTGACGTCTGTTCTCTCTGACCTCAAAATACTGTCATTTCTTGATATTGAGTTTTGTGACCGGGGGACGTTTACTGGTAGCTGTTTGGGGAAGCACCTTTTTTGTTCAGGATGAGCTGACGCCAGGGAACGGCGACGCGGCCAACTGTTGGGTGCAAGGTTAACAGGAGAATAGATATGGCCACCCGCGATTCTTACATGATGACCATTCGGGCTTGCAAAGCCCTGTTGTGTGCGGCGCTCATTGCCTGGGTGCCGGGTTTGCAGGCAGATTCGCCTGAGCCGCTGCTCATACCGGTAGGGTTGCCCGAGACAGCGGGTTTGCCCGATTTTGTTGTGGCCTCACAACAGGTCAGAGTCAACCAGCGGGCATTGCGTTCACCCGCGCTGAGCATCCAGTTGCCTGACGGGACGGTGGTTATTGCCGACAGAAAATTCGAAGTCGTCGATGCTGCGCCTGGCTATCGCAGTTGGGTAGGTGATCTGAGAGAAGGCGAAGGTGAGGTCATCGTCACGGCCCGCGGCGCCCACTTCTCCGCGCAGATTGTGGTTGGCGAAGAGCAGGTTTATGAAATACATCGTGCCGTTGATGGCGCCGAGAGTGTTTTTGAACTCGTGGAAATGGAGTTGGGTAATTTGCCGCCCGAAGATCTGGGCGGCGTTCCTGATGGCGTTGGCGGCAGCGAGGCCAGCGCCTCTGTTGCCGAACCCGCGGCTGAAAATGTCGTGCAGGACCTCCTGGTGGTTTACAACCAAAACGCCTGCAACAAGGTGGGCAGCTGTGGCCAGCTGGAGACCAATATCGTCAATGCCGTGGCTGCGATGAATACGGCATATGCCGAGAGTGGCATCAACATCACTTCCAACCTGGTGGGCATGTCCTTGACGAATTACTCCGGAACCAGCACCAGCCAGGCCTTGAGCGATTTGCGCATGACCACTGACGGGCAGATGGACGAAGTTCACGCACTGCGTGACCAACTCGGCGCCGATCTGGTCGCCATGATCCATGATGGCGACGGCTGCGGTATCGGCTACCTGGGTGGCTCGGCCGCTTACGCTTTTTCCGTCACGAACTACACCTGCCTGGGCGGGAACCGAACCCTTTCGCATGAAATCGGTCACAACCAGGGCGCACACCATGACCGTATCACGGTGGCCAATGGCGGCGGTTCGACCCCTGCCGGTTCTTACAATTTCGGCTATCGGCGCTGCAGCAATGGCTCTGTGGACGATCTGGGCAGCCCCTATTTCCGGACGATCATGTCCTATTCCTGCGGTTACGCTCGGGTGGGCCGTTATTCGAATCCCAATATCAACTACTCCGGCGTGCCACAAGGTGTCGATCCCGCGCTCGTGACCGACCCGAGCACCCAACAGGGCGGCGCCTGGAATGCGCGCACGCTGAATGAGTCTGCCAATTACGTGGCCGGCTTCCGTCAATCCGCCAGCACCGAACCCCCGGCTGCTCCCAGCGGGCTTGGCGCCAGTGCTCAGGGCCCGGATACCCTGGCGGTTTCCTGGTCGGATAACTCCAATGACGAGACAGGTTTCGTGCTGCAGTCAGCGGATTCCGACCCCGCCTCGGGCGGTTCCTGGTCGGATCTGGCATCCCTGGGCGCTGGCAGCACCAGCTACATGGACACGGGCCTGGCGCCTGAGTCGACGCGCTGGTACCGGGTGCGCGCCTACAACAGCGCCGGCAGTTCCGCTTTCAGCAATACCGGCTCGGCCACCACTGATCCCCTTCCATCTGAGGTCCTGGACAAGGCCCTCGCGGACAACCCGGGCAGCGGCACTGTGACCGGCTCGTACCTGGACACCCGGGACAGCGGTGCCGGTTACCAGACGATCACCGAAACCCATGCGGGCGGCCCGAAGCGCCGTCGCAAGCAGTCGTTTGACCACGCCTGGGAATTCGATGTCTTCGGCGGTGCCGGTGGCGTTATCCTGACCGTTAACGCCTGGGTTTCCGGCTCGGAGGGCGCCCGTTTCTGGTATTCAACCGACGGTGGCGCAACCCGGGTGACGATGCTGACGGTGGACAACTCATCACCCGGCGCGGACCAGACTTTCCCCTTGCCTGGCGGAACCAGCGGGCCGCTGCTGATTGGCGTGAGCGACGCGGAACAGAGCAACGGCGAGGCCGTTGACAGCGTCTATGTCGACTACCTGTTGATCACCTCGTACACCGAACCCGCCAGCCCGCCGGCAGACCCCTCGAGCCTTGCCGTGACAGGCTGGACCTCTGGTTCGGTTGATCTTTCGGTGACGGACAACGCCGATAATGAATGGGGCCTGGAATTCTGGCGTTCCACCGCCATCCTTGCGGATTGCCGGACAGGGACCTCGGTCGGCACGGTTGCCGGCAGCGAAACACCCGCTGGCACGGTGACATTTACCGATGGCTCGGCGGCGCCTGACCAGACCTACTACTACTGGGCCACGGCGTTTAACGGTGGCGGTGACAGCGGCTGTTCCAATGTTCAGCAGGTGACCACTGATCCGGCCCCCGCGCTCAGCATCAGCGTGTCTCCCTACAAGGTCAAGGGCCAGCAAAAAGTGGATCTCGTGTGGTCTGCATCCGCGGCTGTTGAGGTTTACAGGGATGGTGTCACACCGGTCAGCACGCTCACCATCAACGCAGATGGCGTGTCGGGTACAGATAATATCAATGCCAAAGGTGGTGGCAGCTACGAGTACAAGATCTGTCTGGTTTCAGACCCCGGTCAGTGCTCCGCCCCCCAGATGGCGATATTCTGAGCCGATCAGCCCTGGCTGTTTCAATGAAGCAGCCAGGTTATCGTGACGGGGACAAAGATCCCCGCAGGAAGGGCCGCCGCAAGGCGGCCTTTCTTTGTCCAACGCCCTGAATATTGCGCGCGCCCAATCATGGAAGTCCCGCGCGGCGGTGTTTTCGTTCTGTGCCTTTTTGGCGGAAAGACTGTCAATTTTTGACATTGTCCGCCGCGCCGCCCGGGCGTCTAATGGAAACCAAGGGAAGCACCGATTAACTCAGGAAGAGGCGGCACCAGGGAATGGGGCCGTGACCTCTCGTTTTTGGTGTTTGCGAAAGAAAGAGATGGAGGGAAGATCCATGAATCGAAGGCAACGTTCTCAATGGCGCTCAGCCGTGCTCGCACTGGCTGGCATGTCTCTGCTGGCATTCTTCAGCGTTGCACAGGCGCAGGGCGGCAGCGACGCCAGTGAAATCACTGGTGAAGCCAGCGTGGTGATCTTTGATGATTTCGTGAGCGGACGCTCGGAAATTCGCTATTTTCTTCGGGATCTGAAGGGGAAAGAGCGTCGCCTTTACTTCTCCAACGGAGCACCGCAGTCCTTTGCCACGGGCAAGCCGTTCAAGATTCGCGGCCGCGGCCGTTCTGATGGTGGCTTTGAGGTGGAAAGCCTGACGGCCATGGCGGACGGCGGCGAGACGGGCGGAGACGGCGCCACGGCGGGCGCGCCGGTGGCGGCTGCGGAAACGCGCAAGGTGCTGACACTGCTGGTCGATTTTAACGATGCCCTGGTGGACAACGGCTCGAGCAACGGCATTTCCCTGCAGGAAGCCAAGGACCGGATGTTCAACGAAACCAAAAATGTCGCGCATTTTTTCAATACCGCATCGCTGGGCACCTGGACCATCCCTGATGACATCGATGGAGATGGCAACCAGGAGGTCTATGGACCCTACAAGATCGACTACAACTACATGAATTCGACCTGCTCTCCCTCTAGCTGGGTGAGCGCCGCTCGCGCGGCCTTTGAAGCGGCCACCGGCAGGAGCTACAC
>WTJD01000034.1 GCA_011524975.1 Lysobacterales bacterium | reverse complement strand
GATCACATGGGCATGGTGCTGATGCCCGAGATGGCCGCCGACGAAATCGAGGCCGGTGTTTCCTTGCCCGTCGGCACCACCCGTGACCAGGCCGCCGCGGTGGCGGACCGCATTACCGAGGCCAGCTACCGCATGTTCGAGGAGCACGATTTGTATCGTGCGGCCGAAGGCATCAAGACCAATGTCCGGGGCGGCACGTTCATCGACGTCGAAATCGTCATGAGGCCGCCCGATGAGCGCGATATGTCCACCGCTGAGGTGATCCAGCTGTGGCGCGACCAGATTGGTGATATCGAGGGCGTCGATCAGATTACCTTCGAGGCCGAGCGTGGGCCGGGCGGCTGGCGACCGGACATTGCCATCGATCTCAGCCATGCCGATATCGAGGTCCTTGCCCAGGCCGGCGAGGCGTTTTTGCGGCGGCTCGAGTCTTTCGAAGCGACCCGCGATGTCGGCGACAACTATGATCCCGGAAAGTCCCAGCTCAACTTTACGCTGCTGCCGGAGGGCCGCGCCCTCGGGCTGACCTCCGCCGCGGTCGGGCGGCAGGTGCGCGACGCCTTTTTTGGCGCGGTGGCTTTGCGCCAGCTCAGGGGCACCAACGAGATTGAGGTGCGGGTAAAGCTGCCGGAGTCGGAGCGCAAGGACATGCGCTTTCTGGATGACTTTGTGCTGCGCACGCCCGACGGGGTCGAAGTGCCCCTGATGTCGGTGGTCAACGTGGACCGCGGGGAGGCATTTCGCTCCATCGTGCGGCGAGACGGTCGCCGGGTGATCACCGTCAGCTCCAAGGTGGAGCCCAAAAGCGCCGCGGGCGGGGTGTTGCAGGTGGTGCGCGAGGAGCTGCTCCCGCAGCTCAGGGCGGAGTATCCGGGCCTGACCTGGACATTCGAAGGCAGCCAGGCCGAGATGCGTGAATCCACCGCCACCTTGTGGGGTGGCTTTGCCATGGCCATGGCCGCCATCTATGCCCTGCTGGCCGTGGCGTTCGGTAGCTATACACAACCGCTGATCGTGATGATGGCCATTCCCTTCGGCCTGGTCGGCGCGGTGTTGGGGCACATGCTTCTGGGCTATGACCTCTCACTGGTCAGCATGATGGGTGTGGTCGCCGTATCCGGCGTGGTGGTCAACGGTGCTTTGATCATGGTCGATCATGCCAATCGCAGCCGTCGTGAGCAGATGTCTGCCTTTGAGGCGATCCATCAGGCCGGGCTGCGCCGCTTCCGGCCCATCATGCTCACCACGATGACGACATTTGGCGGGCTGACGCCGATCATCCTGGAAAGCTCCAGGCAGGCCTACCACCTGGTGCCCATGGCCATTTCCCTGGGGTTCGGCATCGTTTTTGCCACCACCATCATGCTGGTGGTGGTGCCCTGCCTTTACATGATGCTCGAGGATTTACGGGGTAAATTGCGAAGAGACGTTCAGGACGAGAGGGGGTAAGGAGAATCAGGCTCATCCAGATTTCACCGGATAGGAATCTGTGGGAAAACGCACGCGCATCAATGAGCGGGAGTTGCCTCAACGCTCACTGTTGCCGCAGACCGAGATTTGAGGGCATTGGAAATGACAGTGACTTTTCCTGACCGGCTCGAACTGGCATGGCGGGATACGCCCATTCAGCCGCTGCCGGCGTTGTCCGAGGCATTGGGCAAGTCCATTCGCGTCTGGCGTGACGACCTGACCGGCTGGGCGCTCAGCGGCAACAAGATTCGCAAGCTCGAGTTCCTGTGCGCGGAGGCCAGGGCTGTGGGCGCCAATCACCTGGTGACCTGCGGCGGGCCACAGAGCAACCATGCCCGGGCAACCGCGTTTGCCGCCCGAAACCTGGGTTGGGATATCACCATCGTTGTCCGCGAACCGCCCGGTGGTTTTGACCACACGGATATGCCCAACGGTAACCTGCTGCTCAACCGCATTCTGGGCGCGAACCTCGTGTTCATTCCTTTCGATGAATACCGGGAGCAGGGATCGGTCTACGAACCTTTTCTGGAGGCCACCGCGAACCGGCTGTATCAACAGGGCGCCCGGCCGTTCATGGTTCCGGAGGGTGGTTCCTGTGCCATGGGCTGCTGGGGCTACCTGGCTGCTGTCAGAGAAAAGCGGGAGCTATTGCCGGAGGGCGAATTCGACCTGTTTTGCGCCGTGGGCTCAGGGGGAACGCTGGCAGGCCTGCAGTTGGGGGCCGAGACCTTCAAACCCGGCTGCCGGGTGCATGGCGTGAATGTCTGCGACACCGCGGACCATTTCAAGCACAGGGCAGGGCGCCTGCTGCATGATTTCTCAACGGCTTTTCCCGATAGCGGCGTGCGTCCATCAACCGCAGAACTCAATATCCACGACGGTTTTGTCGGCGAGGGTTATGCGCTGGCGCAAGACGAAGACCTGCGCTTTTATGCCGAACTGGCCCGCGATACCGGCATGCTGCTGGATCCGGTTTACACCGGCAAGGCTTTCCGCGGCATGGCGCAGCTGTTGAAAACGCGGCCGCAGGATTTCAGCGACGAAATCGTCTTTCTACATTCCGGCGGTCAATTCGCCAGCTTCGCGTTTGCCGAGCAGTATCAACGTGCTCTGGGCTAAGCTTTACCCATGACGGATAAGCGCCATGAAGAGCTGACCGCACGACGCCAGAGCCTGTTGGGCAAGGCCTACCGCCTGTTCTACCAGCAGCCATTGCACATCGTGCGCGGGGAGGGGGCCTGGCTGTTCGATGCCGATGGCAAGCGGTACCTCGACGCCTATAACAACGTACCGCACGTGGGGCACTGTCATCCGAAAGTGGTCGAGGCCATCAGCCGCCAGGCCGGCGTGCTCAATACGCATACCCGTTATTTGCATGAGAACGTGCTGGACTACGCTGAGCGACTGCTGGCCCGGTTTCCTCCCGAATTGAACACGGCCATGTTTGCCTGTACCGGTACCGAGGCCAACGAGCTGGCGGTGCGCGTCGCCCGCGCGGTGACCGGCGCGCGGGGCATCATCGCCGTAGATTACGCCTATCACGGTAATTCCACCCTGATGGCCCAGATTTCGCCCTCTGATCGCCCGGTGGAATCCATCGACGACCGCGTAGAGATCGTGACCTGCCCAGATCTTTACCGGGGTGAGTTTCGGGGTGATGACGCGGGCCAATTTTACGCAGACGCGCTTTCCCGGGGCATGGAGGCACTGGCGGCGCGCGGCCATGGCACGGCCGCATTCATCATCGACACCAATCTGTCCAGCAACGGGCAGCCGCGCATCCCGGCCGACTGGCTGCCACGGGTGATGGACCGTCTGCATGCTGCGGGCGCGCTTTTTATCGCGGATGAGGTGCAGCCCGGCTTTGGGCGTCTCGGCACCCATTTCTGGGGCTTCGAAAAACTCGGCGTCATGCCGGATCTCGTCACCATGGGCAAACCCATGGCCAACGGTTATCCAATGTCTGCCGTTGTGACAAGCGCTGAATTGGCCGAGACGTTTGACCAGCGCTCACGTTACTTCAATACCTTTGGTGGCAATCCGGTGGCCAGTGCGGCGGCGGCAGCCGTGCTGGATGCACTGGAAGAAGAACATCTACAGCAAAACGCGCTCGAGGTTGGCGGTCGGCTCGAGTCGGGTTTTCAGGCGCTGGCCGAGCGTTTCGAATGCCTCGGTGAGGTTCGCGGTAGTGGCCTGTTCTGGGGCCTGGACCTGGTGCGGGACCGGGCCAGCCGTGAACCGGAGGTTGAACTCGCAAGAACCGTTATCGAAGGGTTACGCGAGGAGGGCGTACTGATCGGCAGCGCGGGCAAGCATGGCAACATCCTGAAAATTCGCACACCCATGTGCCTTTCCATGGAACAAGCCGATTTTCTGCTGGACCGGCTTCAGCGCGTCCTGGCCAGGCAGGTATCATGAGCATCTTCAGGGTTCGTTGAGACAGAAACATGCACGAAGA
>WTJD01000108.1:32152-39035 GCA_011524975.1 Lysobacterales bacterium | reverse complement strand
CCATGGCGCCGTACGCGGCGCTGACCAGCAGGTCTCCCGCGCACACGGCTATCCCGGAACCGAATTGGGCCCAGACCGATGCGCGGCCGCGGCGCTGTTCGCTGCGATCCTGAAGGTCGTCATGGATCAAGGAGGCGTTGTGCAGTAATTCGGGAACCGCGCTGAGGATAACGGCCTCATCGGTCTGCATGGCAAGGCAATGGGCGGCAGCGAGGCTGATCCGGGCCCGGGTGCGCCCGCCGCCCGCCTCCAGGTGGTACAGGCAGGCCCTGGCTACCGGCGTATCCTGCCGCTGGCCGTCCCGGCACAGGTCTCGCATGTAGGCCTCGGTCGCTTCCAACCCTTCCTGCTCCGATCTTAGCGGGTTCAGCAGGCTCAACGCTGCCGTGGGTCGGGTGGGTGATGTGATCATCGGTCGCATGATTTAGGCCTGGCGCCGGTCGCGCTATGGGTCCCGCGGGACCGGGTCAAGCCTTTTGCGCCGCGTCTTCGCGGCCGCGCGGGTTATCAGAGGTGTCTGGATCGAGCGGCCCGAGCGGGCGTGCCGAGGCCGGTTGCTGTTGTTGATCTTTCATTTCTCGTCTCCCGAGGCCCGCCACCCTTCCTTGAAGCGTGTGGATCTTGAATCCGGATCGACGTCACAAAGCGGTATTGCCCCTGACTGGCAGCGCGTATATCCCCTTCGGCGCCGAACAAAGCTGTACATTGCATATGCTTGTACTCGCTATACCTCAATTATTTGTACATTAGACCATGCCTGTCAAGCGTTTGTGCGTTATCAGAATATTTGTACAATGCATGTACATTTGTGGTGAACTATCCACCCCTAGCTTTAGTAGGCTTTGCGTGTCATGGCTGGAAAAAATGAATATTCAATAGGAATGACGGCCCGGTTGAGCGGGCTCTCCGAGCATACCTTACGCAAATGGGAAGAACAGTTTGAGGCGGTCGCGCCAACGCGGACGCGCGGCGGTGACCGGCGCTACACGAATGCCGATCTTCAACGGCTGGCCTTGTTGAGTGGGCTGGTCGATGAAGGCCATCGCATTGAAGACATCGCTGGCCTTGAAGATGCCCGCCTGCGGGCCATGACCGCGAAGAACAGACCTGCTGGTGCGCCCGAATCAGCAGAGACGGAAGAGGCGAGCAGGGGTCTACCGGCAGAGCCACCGGAACAGAAATTCGAGCGAGCCTTGCTTAAAGACATCGCCATGATGTCAGGAACCATCGCCTGCGAATGCCCGCAGCATGTCGCCAGGCTGCTGCTTAATTTGTCGGATTTCGAGGCTTACAGTGAAGAATGTCAGCTGCTACAACCTGCGGATATTCATCTTCACAGAATGCTTCAGATCACGGCGGCAACGGCCAGATCCTTGCTGGAAAACGCACTCATCGAGATAGCAGAGGTGGAAAACATCGATCTTGGCCTGGGCGATGGCGCATCATGAAACCCCTCATATCATCTCGCGCCTGGGAGGCTTCCAAAGCCGATAGCGCGCCAGGTCAGCTGAGCGCGCCAGCCGCGGTCTCATTTCCCGATGAGATGTTGATACTGGTCGACCAGGATGGGCGGTCTATTGGTGAGGCCAGCAAGCAGCAATGTCATGAGGGGCGCGGCCTGTTGCATCGGGCTTTTTCCCTGCTGATTTTCGACCAAAAAGGCAGGCTTCTGCTGCAGCAGCGGGCGGCCGGAAAATTACTGTGGCCCGGCTACTGGTCCAACAGCTGTTGCAGCCACCCCCGCACGGGTGAAGGCCTGGCCGCAGCGGCGCGTCGACGGTCGCGCGAGGAGCTGGGTCTGAGTGTTGATCCCGAACTGCTCTTCACCTTTCAGTATTCGGCCACTTATCGGAATATCGGCTCCGAGAATGAGGTCTGTGCCGTATTCGCGGCCCGCACGGACCACGCGCCGACACCGCATCCTCACGAAGTGGCCGACTGGCGCTTTGTTGCTGCCGAAGAACTCAACGAGGCTGTGGAGCGCGACCCTGACCGCTTTACGCCATGGTTCCGGCTTGAGTGGCGCCGCATTCTTGAAGAATTTCCGGGCCTCACCCTGCCTGCGCTTGGGGACGCGGTGCAGGTTTGATCAATGATGCTGGCTGTGCCGTGTGCGCGCTTGTTCTCGAGCACAGTGACCGCGGCAAAGCACGCCGCCTCCATCTGAGAAGCGCCTAAAAAAATGGCCGCCAGTTGGCGGCCACTTTAGTTGAGGTTCGACGCCTGTGCGTCGATGCGCTTATTCAGAGCGCGTCGTAGGAGAACTTCTGACCGCCAATCGTTGCCTCGTACATCAGCCCGCCCTTGGCAATGGTGAAAACGGCCATACCGCTGCGGTCATCATACTCGCGATCGGCCACATTGCTCAGCCTGGCATCGGTACCCGCCGAGGCGGACCCGCCTCCGCCGCTGGAAACTTCTGCCTGCGCGCCAGCCGTCAGGGCCACGGCGGTGGCCTGTGCGCCGAACTCAAAGTTGCCCGAGGCAAAGTCGTCAAAAGCGCGCTTGTCTTTGAAAAAAATGATCTGGCTGTACGCCTGCCCGCCGAGTTGGAGACCGTAGGTGATTTGGGACATCTTGGTGTTGCCGACCTGCTTGCCGCCGACGAACACGCCGCCTTTGCCATGGGCGCCGCCGATGCCAATACCGCCTTTTCCGATCGTTGGGAAAACGGCGTATCCGTAGGACTCGTCAATAAACTCACCCGTGCCGGCATTGCGGAAATTGGACACGGTGCTGTCATAGTCACTCGCAATCGCCGTTTGCGCTCCCAGAAGCGCAAAGATCAAAACAGCAGTAGCCAGGTATTTCATGATGGATCGCTCCCTTGGTGGTCAAGGCTTTCAGCATAACGCAGTGACGCTACGAGTCAACTTCTGACGCTGTGTCATTGACCGTAAAACGCGAGATGGTCCTGGACGTGTGCCGTTATGCATAAAGTTAAATTTGCCCCGCTTGATAGTCCGGGCGTCCGCCAAGTCGATTCCGCTAGGGGGTGGCTGTGCTTGCCCGAATGGGAAAGTTGAAATAGGTGTCAGGGAACGGTTCATCCTCCAGGGTAAAGTGCCACCATTCCTGCTCCAGCGGGCGAAAGCCGTGTCTCAGCATCAATGCGCGCAACAGCAGCCGGTTGGCCCGCTGTTGGGGGAGGAGATCGGCAAAAGCGGGCCATGATTCCGGGCCGAAGAAATCCCAGGGCGTTCCCATGTCCAGCGTCTGTCCGCTCTGGATATCCACCAGGGTCAGGTCAACGGTGCCTCCCCGGGTGTGCCCCGATCGGGCGGCGATATAGCCCTCCTCGAAGAGTTTGTCCTTGCCAACATCGGGGTAGTACTCGCTTTTGGTCGCCTGATCATCGAGATCCTGCGCCCAGCGCACAAAATGATCAACCGCCTGCTGTGGTCGGTAAGCATCGTAGACCAGCAGGCCCAGCCCCATGGGCTGTAACTCGGCCTGAACCCTGGCAAGGGCCCGGCCCGCAGCCTCAGAGACGATCAGGCGGTTTGCCTGGTAGCCGTCAACCGGGCGGCCCAGGAAATTGTCCCGACCCAGGTAACGCAGATCGACTTGGATGGAAGCATCGATCTCAACGAGATCAACGAAGCCGGAAGGCGGGTAACCGTCGCCCCTCACCGCAGCGATTACTGACAAGGAGGCTGTCAGCACCCAGAGCAGGGCATGGCTTACCGGTTTCAAATCATTTGTCTCCTTTTTCGGGACGCTGACCCTCAGTCGTGAACGCGGGTCATGGAGCCAACGCTTGATCGTAAAACTTTTTCACGCTGGCAGGCCGATGCGGTGAACTGCCACAAAATATTGTACTATTTAAAAAGCTTAGAGCTGAACAAAGCAGTTTTGCAGTTTTAAGCGACGGGGGTTAGTCAAATCATTCAATTTTCAAGGGATTGTCCAGTGAAACCAACCAAATTTTTAGCCTTTTTGCTGTGCGCCACCGTGCCATTGGCGTGCACCACTACCGAACCCGTAAAACCAGAAACGGCCAGCGCCAGTTATCCGCTGACGGTTTATCCGGGCGAAGAAGGCGTCTTCGCGCCGTCCGGCAAGAGTCGCGGAAAATCCGCGCTGGCCCCCGGCCGCCACGTGGCGCGTGGCCCGTTCCCCGTCAACCTGAGGGACGTGCCTCCCGGGCTCACGCGTGACAAAGCGCCTCCCGGCATGGAAGTTTCCAAGGAAAAGCGCATCGAATCACCCGTATCTGAGGAAGAACGCGAGCGCATGCTGGAAGACAGCAAACGCCTGCCGCCCAATGCCCGCGCGGCACGCGGCCTGATGAGCGGGCCCTCAAACGACGGCCCCAGCACGCTTGGGCCCACGGTCGGCACGGGCTGGGCAAGTATCGATTACATCAACAGTGTGCCGCCTGATCCCGAAATCGCAGTAGGCCCCAATCACGTCATCGTCACGGTCAACTCGGCCTTCCAGATTTACGACAAGTCGGGCAATACCGTGGTCGCCGAGACGGATTTCGACAACTTCTTCTCGGGCGTTTGCACGGGAACATTCGATCCCAACGCCCTGTATGACGAAGATCAGGACCGTTACATCATCGCGATGGACGGCAACGGAACCGAATATTGCGTGGCGGTCAGCCAGACCAATGACCCCACGCAGGGCTGGTACCGATACTCGGTGCCCACCGGCTCGGACTTTTTCGATTACCCCCACGCCGGTGTGGGCCGTGACGCCATCTACATGGGCGCCAATATTTTTGGCAACAGCTACTTGCGCGCGGAGATTTACGCCATAGACAAGTTCGCCATGTATGCAGGCACTTCCGCGCCCTACGTCATGCAGAACATCGGCGGCGCGTATTTCACACCGCAGCCGATGAACCTTCATGGCGCCGCCCAAGGCACGTGGCCCAGCTTCGGCCCGCACTACATTATTTCGGGGCAATACAACGGAACCACCTTCCACGTGTGGTCCTGGGACGATCCCTTTGGCGCCAACAACCTGGTTCGCCTGGGGTCATTTGATCTCAACAGCGCCACCGGCGTCAGCGGGGGCAATGCTATCGATCAGCCCCAATTGGGAAGCTCCGCGCTGATCCAGGGTAATGACTGGCGCCCACTGGATACCGAGTACCGGGATGGATACTTGTGGATGTCGCACACCATTGCCTGTAACCCCGGTAGCGGCACCGTTAACTGTGTGCGCTGGGCGCAGATAGACCCCACGACCCAGACCGTTCTGGATGCCGGCGTGGTGGCCAGCAATGATGAATATCGGTCGTTCCCCGACCTCGCGGTGGATGCCTGCGGCAACATGGCAGTGGGCTATACCAAGACCTCCAGCAGCACGTATCCGGGCGTCTACGTGGCTGGCCGGGAAGCGGCAGATCCCCCTGGCACCCTGCAGGCGGAAAGCCTGGTCAAGGCGGGCGAGATCAGCTACACGGCCTTTGACGGCTCACCCCACCGCTGGGGTGATTACACGGTCATGACCATTGATCCGGACGGATCCACCTTCTGGTACGTGGGTGAGTATTCCAAGAACACGGGCACCACCAGTGGGCGCTGGGCCACCTGGGTGAATGCCTCGACCTTTGGCTGCGTACCGCCCAACGCGCCGCCCGCGGTCAGTGTTGACCCGGCGACGATCGCCACGATGATCATCGGCGGCGACGAAGACGAATTTATCGACAACTGCGAAGTCACGATGGTGGATTTCGAGGTTCGAAATTCCGGGGCGGGTGAGCTGACCAACGTGGAAATCGTCAGCGTGACGCCGGTTTCACACCCAAACAGCGTGATCAGCACACCCATGCCTGTCATGCTGGCTGCGACACTGGCTGAAACCGCGAGTGTGGCCGCTTCGTTCGAGTTTTCCGCCACCGACGCGGCGCCCGGCGATACCCTGACATTTGACGTTGAGATCTATGCCGATCAGCTCTCGGAGAACAAGGTGGTCAGCATGAGCTTCGACGACGCTGAATATGATATCCAGCCAGTGGCCAGCCGCACCTGGAACTTTGCGTCCGGTATCGAGGACTGGACCGTCCAGCAAGGCACGTTCAACCACAACAGCGGCGCCGGCGCAGGCGGCAGCAGCGGCTACGTGGCGTCCTCGGCCAACCTGAACAATCAGTGTGACCAGATCCGTTCACCGGTGGTTTATCTTGAATCAAATTCGACCCTGTCACTGTCCACCAACTACGACATCGAGCCTATCTACCAGGGCCAGACATGGTATGACCAGGCCAATGTCGCCATGCTGGATGGCGGCTCGCGCGGCATCGTCGATCCGGACAGCGGACGGCTCTACAATGCAGACGGTTTTGGGGCTTCCTGCGTGACCGCCGGCGGAAACGGCTGGGCCGATTCGGCCACGAGCTGGGCGACCAGCGGCTGGTCCGCCAATGCCCTGGGCGCTGCAGCACTGGCCGGTAAGCCCGTTCAGATTGATGTGGCTTACGGCACTGATCCCTCGGTTGTGGGCAGCGGTTTCCGGTTTGACCAGGTCACCCTGACCAACTTCTCACAGCAGGGGCCAGACGCTCAGAGCAATGTGTGTGATGGCAACACCGCCCCGAGCGTGACTATTGCCAGCCCGGCTGATGGCGCATCTTTCCAGGAGGGAGCCGCGATCGGCTTCAGCGCTTCGGCCAGCGATACGGAGGACGGCGATTTGTCGGCTTCCATTGCCTGGTCTTCGGACAAGGACGGCAGCATCGGTTCCGGCGCCAGCCTGAACCTGTCCACGCTCAGCGCCAATGCGCATGTCATCACCGCAGCGGTGACCGACAGCGGCAGCCTGAGCGGATCAGATTCGATCAGTATCACGGTCAACGCGCCGCCCGCGGTGAGTATCGACAGCTTCGCGGCCGCACCCAATCCCATCGTGGTGGGTGAGTCGTCCACGC
>WTJD01000108.1:11523-32052 GCA_011524975.1 Lysobacterales bacterium | reverse complement strand
GTTCCGAGGCCGTTAGCCCGGCAACGGCCGGTGACTACACCTACACGCTGAGCTGTACGGGCGATGGCGCGCCGGACAGCGCCAGCGTGACGCTGACGGTGACACCGCCTCCAGCGGTGAGCATCGACAGCTTCGCGGCCGCACCCAATCCCATCGTGGTGGGTGAGTCGTCCACGCTGAACTGGTCGGTGAGCAACGCCACCGACTGCCAGGCCGGCGGTGACTGGAGCGGCACCAAGAACGCCAGCGGCGGTTCCGAGGCCGTTAGCCCGGCAACGGCCGGTGACTACACCTACACGCTGAGCTGCACGGGCGATGGTGCGCCGGACAGCGCCAGCGTGACGCTGACGGTGACACCGCCTCCGGTGACCATTCACGTGGGCGACCTGGATGGAAGCTCCATTCCGGGTTCGCGCAACCGCTGGACGGCTGTGGTGGACATCCTGGTGAATGACAACGGTGGTCAGCCTGTGAGCGGCGTAGCGGTCTCAGCCGCATGGACCAGCGGCACCAACGGCAGCCCCTCCTGCACGACGGGCTCCAATGGTCGATGCACCGTATCGAAGGCCAACCTCAAGGGTAACTTGAGCAGCGTCGATCTCACCGTGACGGGACTGAGCAATGGCGTCAACGCTTACGCGCCTGGCGACAACCAAGACCCCGATGGCGACAGTGACGGTACGGTCATTACCGTGTTTAAAGACGGGCCGCCGCCAAACCTGTTGCCAACGGCCTCTGATGATGCATTCTCGACAGAGATAGATACTCCGGTCAGCGGCAACGTCCTGGCCAACGACGACCTGGGTGATACGCCCAGCTCCGTGGTCGGCAACACACAAGGCGCCAATGGCTCCGTTTCAATGGCGGGTAACGGTGACTTCACCTACACCCCGAACAGCGGATTTGAGGGCAACGACAGTTTTGCCTACACGCTAGAGGATGCCAACGGTGACCAGGACAGCGCGACGGTGCAGATCACCGTGGCTGCCAGCCCACCGCCGGCGGTTGATATCACCAGCTTCACAGTGACGCCCGGAACCATCGCTGAGGGAGCATCTGCTGTTCTAGACTGGTCTGTCAGCAATGCAAATGCCTGCACTGCCAGTGGGGACTGGAGTGGCGCGAAAAACGCCAGCAGCGGTTCCGAGTCGGTCAGCCCGTCAGCGGGAAGCTATACCTATACGCTATCGTGTAGCGGTGATGGCGCTGGTGACAGCGCAAGTGTCACGCTGACCGTAACGGGTGAGACCAGCACCATGTACGTGGCCAACGTCACGGGCGCAGCCGCCTCGGCGCCGCGCAACCGCTGGGTTGCAACCGCCACCATTACCGTTGAGAGCGGCGGATCGGCCCTGGCCGGTGTGCTGGTGGAAGGCGCTTGGAGCAATGGCGTTAACGGCTCCGGTTCCTGCACTACAAATGGCGCAGGTTCGTGCGAGATCAGCAGGAGCAATATCAAGGGCAACACGTCAAGTGTTACCTTCACGGTCAACAACCTGAGCCTGTCCGGCTACACCTATGACAGCAGCCTGAACGGCACGGACACGGTGATCATCAGCAAGCCCTAGCCTGCAACCGCAGCAGGGTCTGACCCATGCCGGGGGTGTGATACACGCCCCCGGCTTTTTTTTGCGGCAACCCATACCCCGGGGGCACGCTCGATGGCTTCAGGGTGTGAAGCCTCAGAGGCAGGCAATCCGGATCAGGAGATGTCAATCGAGTGGGGAGAGCGCCTCTTCCCTGACGCCATAACGCATTGCGCGCAATTCTTCATGGCCCGCCACCACATCCGCCACCGTGCCGCACCATGATCCGACCTCCCCAATGTCGCGGCGGCCAGGCACCCAGTCAAGCTCTGACATGCGGTCGTGAATGCCAAATGCGATCCAGCAATGGACGTAGGTGGTGGGGTGCACCGCATCCCAGAACACAGACCGCTGGGGGTTGTCGCAAATCGAATGCAGGCTTGATTCGCCCATGTAGCTGCCGGTGTAGCAGCGGCTTTGATAGGTTCGGCTCCCGGTATCCGTTTCATCACCCAGCGGCCGGCTGTTTGCCGTGACATCGAAGTCAGCGGCGGTATCGAGGTCGAAATTCGCATACGTGTCGAAATCCAGGATGTCATCAAAAAGCAGGCGGGCATCGAATAAAGCGAGGTCCGCTTGCGGGTTCCGGGCACGGAGCGCCTCGAGCAGTTGGAATACTTCTCGGTTGTGATGCTCGGTCAGGCTGGTGAGCCGCTGGCTCAGGCGTAATCGGCGCTCAGTTTCGCTCAGTTCCAACCTGGCGGCGTAGGTCTCGTTCTCCAGCACGATGGGCGTCAGGCCCAGGTCGGGCAGGTTGCCAACCAGGATGCGAGTGGCCCCCAAATCCAGCAACGTCTGGATTTGCTGCTCCAGGCGAGCGATGACGGCTGCCACGACATCCGGGTAGCCGCCAGGTTGATCGCGGCGGTCAAGCAGTGTCTCGATGGCGCCGCTGAACGGTTCCTTGGAGATATAGTCATTGGCGCCGCCCCAGATCAGGACAGCTGTCGTCTCCGGCTCGGCAAGGCGCTCACCGGTCATGAACTTTTCACTGAACAGGTCGATTTGCTGCCCGGTCGTGCCGCTGACGAAAAACTGCCCGCCATCCTGAATGCGCTGTATCAGGTTGACCTTTGGGATGGTGTCCTTGCCCGACACGGAGGCGCCGCCAACGGCGTGATTTTGCGTAGACAGCGTGCTCATGGTTTGAATGTAATCCGGCCACATCGGCCCATTTGAAAACCGGCCGATCCAGTAGGGGGCGGCAGGAAAAACCCGTAATCGGGCCTTGATGTTGCCGGTGTCGGACAGGCTGTCACCGAAAATGATCAATCGCCTGACACCCGGCTCACCCTCCACCGGATACTCGATAGCGACGTTCACCCGCTCGCTCTCCCGAAACGCCAGGATGCGCGCGATTTCGTTGGCTTGCTCCCTCTTTTTGAGCGTCAAGGCCCGAATGCAACCCTCACGTAATTGATCCTCGGTGGGTTGGCCGCTGTCCAGGCGCAGAAAACCATCCTGCAATACGCCTTGAAGCTGAAAAGGGGCTTTGTCGGCATCGAGCGCCACCAGCCAGTGCGATTTACTGACGCCCTTGTTGACATGCTCGCCGTCGGGCCGGTGGGAAGTGGCCGTTTCACAGTGAACGCGCCAGGGTTGATGCTTGTCGGCGCGGTCAGGCGCCCGCTCTTTCAGAAGAGAACTGCAGCCGTTCAGTGCCGCCAGGCAGATCAGCAGCGGCACTCCCCGTCGGACCGCGCTCCCAAACGCCTGACCGGGGGCAGCCACAGGCCGCCGCCGCCCACCGCCCCGGCTTCCGCGTTCACCACTCATTGTGCTGTGGCCTCTATGGGTACCAGGTGAATCACCGGGCCCGTCAGCTGCGCGTCATCCACATCATGCAGCTTGTTGTAGTTCATGAGGCCGTTCAGCCCGTCGACGTAGGCCTGGCCTCTTTCCGAATAGTGCGTCAAGGTGCCGACCAATTCTGAGCCGGTCGGTGAATGGCCGTCTGCGCGAATCCGGGCCCTCTCGGTGCGAAACGCGGCATAAGCGGGATGACGATTGATATTCAGCATGTAACCATCAACGGACTGTTGCGGGCTGTCCCACCGTGCAATGCCGTAATCGCCTTTGCCTGAGCGCTGCTGCTGCGGCTTCATGGCGTCTTCGCCCCAGGCCCACATGCCAAACAGGGCGTTGCCCTCCTGGGCGAAGCGCGAAGTGCCCCATCCGCTCTCCTCGATGGCCTGGGCCAGGGCCAGCGAGGGCGGAACGATGTCGATTCTTTTCAGGAGTTCTTCAAGGCCGGCTTCATCGACTGGCTGATCCGGTCCTTCAGTGACCCGGTATTTGATGGCGGTCTCGCGCAGCCAGGGTGAATCGAACGCCGCGCCCGACCTGCCTTGCTCCAACGATGCCCTCAGCCGGGCGCGTTCTTCCATGATCAGCTCATTGGCGCGCAGCACCAGGGGCGCCATGGCGCGCAGAAACAGGCGCTTTTTCAGCTGCACCTCGATGTCTTTACTGACGGAGGAACGCCACCGGGCCGGGACTTTCTGCAAGTAGACCCGGTTAACGTCCCTGATCCCCGCTTGCCAGGCCTCCGGCGTGTAGCCCAAGGTTTCAAAGAACTCCAGCACCTGACCATAGTTTTCGAATTCAAAACGAGTGACCTCATCCTCTGCAACCGCCTGGACGTGAAACAGTGCAAGGCAGAGCTGAAGGATTGTGATGATACGAACTGCGCCTTTCATGAACATTTTTGACGGCCAAGCATGTGAAAATCCTAGCACCAAAAAGCCATCGATACAGCGTCCGAGTTAACCCGCGCGCCAAAGTGGGTCCAAGCTGATGGCAGGAGACGGACCAGACACCCCGCGAAAAACGCGGATGCTGCTCTCTGCCCAATTTGCATCATCGCGGTGCTTGCCTTTGAATAGCGGCATGCGTGGAACACTTAAAAACCGTGGGCCATGGATCAGCCTCGTGCTCATCCTGCTGCTGGCAGGCATTCCGTGGTACTGGCCCGAGTCCGTGGCCATGCGGCTGTACTGGGGTGTTCCTTTGTGGGCCTGGGCCACGATGGGGTCCGCCCTGGCCATTGCGGTGTTGACGGCATGGGCCGCGATGCGCTGGTGGCCGTCCGGGCAGGAGGCGGTTGGCGATGAGTGAGCTGCCACTGGGGCCGGGCGCGCTCCTGTTCCTCGGTCTTTATGTGCTGTCATTAATCGCGGTGGGTGCCTGGGGCCGGCTGCGCCGGCAGGAAAATTCCTTATCGGATCATTACCTGGGCGGTCGCGATATCGGCCTCGGCGTGCTGGTGCTGACGCTGTTTGCAACCCAGTACAGCGGCAATTCCCTGTTCGGTTTTACCGGGCAGGCTTACCGGCAGGGTTTGACCTGGCTGGTGATCCTGCATGCCATGATTTTTGTCGTGGTGGGTTACCTGCTGTTTGCGCCCCGTCTGCAGCAGGTGGCGCGGAACCATCTCCTGATCACTCCGCCCGATTACGTGTTTCTGCGATTTCCTTCCCCCGCCCTGAGGCTTATTGTGTCGCTGTGCATGATATTTGCGCTGGCGAATTACACATTGGCGCAGCTCAAGGTCATGGGCCACGCGGTGGTTGGCCTGTCCGGCGGGCAGATCAGTCCGCTGCAGGGCGTGCTGATCCTGGCGCTGATCATGTTGGTGTACGAAAACCTTGGCGGCCTTCGCAGCGTGGCCTGGACCGACGCCATCCAGGGCCTTTTGCTGCTGTTGGGTTTTGGCTTGATCCTGTTCATGATTGAACGCCAGTTGGGCGGGCTGGCGCCCGCCCTGGCGCAGGTGAGTGAAACCGCGCCGGACAAGCTGCGTCCGCCCGACCCGATGGGCGCCGTAAAATGGATATCAATGGTCGTACTCATCGGCGTTGGTGCCTCTGTTTACCCCCAGGCCATCCAACGTATTTACGCCGCCCGCAATGGTGACGCGCTGCGGCGCTCAATGGCCATGATGGCGCTGGTGCCCATGCTGGCCGTTGTGTCGGTGCTGGCGCTGGGCTTTGTGGCCATCGCGCGCTACCCGGGCCTGGAGGGCGCCGCGGCCGACCAGGTCATGGCCTTGCTGCTGCGTGACTTGCTGGCCACCGGTTGGTTGGGCAGCGCGGTCGTCACGGTGATGCTGGCCGCGATTTTGGCGGCGCTGATGAGCACTGCGGACTCTGCGCTGCTGGCGCTTTCCTCCATGGTTGCGAACGACATTTATCGTCACCACTGGCGGCCGCAGGCCCGCCAGGCAGAGCTGACGCGTGTGGGCAAAGTCAGCTCCTGGGTCGTCCTGGCGCTCCTCGTCTGGGTCAGTACCCGGGAGCATCTCACCCTGGTGCGTCTGCTGGTGCTGAAATTCGAGGTGCTGATCCAGGTGGCGCCGGCGTTCTACCTTGGGCTCAATGTCCCTGCCGTGCGCACGGCACCGATCCTGGCCGGTGTCATTGCGGGCCTGCTCACGTCGCTTTTGCTGTGGTCAAAGGGCGTGCAGCTGGGCGGGCTTCACCCCGGTGTGGTTGGGTTGATGGCGAACCTGGCCGTGGTCGGCTGCGTGCAATGGCTTGGACCAAAAAAGGACGCCGAAGCCAGCTCCTGAATCTGCAGCCCTTGAATCTGCAGCTCTGGCAGAGAGCCGCCACAGGCCTGGCCGGGACGCTGTCCAGTCCTGCGCCGCGCAATCGCGACATCAGGCACTGCCGGGGTGCGGGCAGCGGGCCCATGGGGCGAGCGCACGCGTGCAGGCTGAGCGACGGGATAGCGGGTTTTGGGGCGGGACGCGTTGATCTGGATCAATCAATGGACAGGTTTGGGTGCCATTTTTTTCGCGCGAACTATACTCAAGGGTAAGTCAACACATGGGTTGAGAGATGAAGTCTTAAACAGCACCAAGGATGTGCCGTGACTCCTGATTTCCTCCTGGGGAGTCGTCATGAAAACTTGCTCACGGGTTGGTGCCATGCCAACCATAAAATGCGAAGATCCCGGTTGTGTTCTCCGGGACAAAACCTTCACGCTGGACGACATCGGCGAGATTCTGCTGATGACCATCTCCGGCAAATCCACAGCCAACCAGCTTGCCGCGGATCGCGTTATCCTGGCGCTGCCCCGGTGTAAGACTTGCGTCATGCGCGTGCTCCAGGGAGGGAGGGCATACCTGACGCAGGATGAGTGGGACCGGCTGAACGCGCTGGGTCAGTGGCACCGCCGGCGTTCACGGCGCCGCGCGGCCTGAAGTACGCGCTGGAAAGCTTACTCTTGTGCCTGCAGGCGGGGGGCATCAAGCGTCAGGCACCAGCGCCAGCGCCTGCTCGATATCCCAGAGTATGTCGTCCAGGGTTTCCAGGCCGACCGAGATGCGCACCATGTCGGGCGTCACGCCGGCGGCCAGCTGCTGCTGTTCATCCAGTTGGCGGTGTGTTGTCGATGCCGGGTGAATAATCAGCGTGCGCGCGTCACCCACATTGGCCAGGTGACTCATGAACTGGGCGCGGTTAATAAACGCCTGACCTGCTTCGCTGCCGCCTTTCACGCCGAATGTCAGTATTGAGCCGGCGCCCTTGGGCAGATATTTTTCGGCCAGTGCATGGTACTTGCCGTCTGCCAGCCCGGCGTAGTTGACCCAGCTTACTGCAGGGTGTCCCAGCAGGAAGTCCGCCACGCCGCGCGCGTTCTCGCAATGGCGGTCCATTCGCACGGGCAGCGTTTCCAACCCCTGCAGCATCATGAAGGCGTTGAAAGGGCTCATGGTCTGCCCCAGCGTGCGCAAGGTTTCGCAACGCGCTTTCATCGTGAAGCCAAAGTCTCCGAAGGTCTCGTAAAACCGGATGCCGTGATAGCCCGCCGACGGCTCGACCATCCCCGGAAATTTCCCGTTGCCCCAATCGAATCGGCCGGATTCGACCATCACGCCGCCCATGCTGGTTCCATGCCCGCCTATGAACTTCGTTGCTGAGTGCACCACGATATCGGCGCCGTAATCGATGGGCTTGCACAGGTAGGGCGTGGCGAAGGTGTTGTCGATGATCAGCGGCACGCCCGCGTCATGCGCGATGTTCGCGATGGCCTCGATATCAACCACGTTGTTGGTCGGGTTGCCGACGGTCTCTGCATAAAGCGCGCGCGTCTTGTCAGTGATGGCGCGGCGAAAGTTTTCGGGGTCGTCGGAGTCCACAAACGTTGTCTCGATACCCATCTTTCGAAACGTCACGTCGAATTGCGAGTAGGTGCCGCCGTATAGGGTCCTGGCTGAAACCAGCTCGTCGCCCTGCTGCAGCAGAGTCAGGATGGCGGTCATTTGCGCGGCCATGCCCGAACTGACCGCCAGCGCTGCGCGACCGTTCTCAAGCGCTGCCATGCGCTCCTCGAACACGGACGTGGTCGGGTTCGTCATGCGGACATAGGTGTTGCCAAAGGTTTGCAGGTTGAACAGACTCGCCGCGTGGTCGGCATCGTCAAAGACATAGGATGTCGTCTGGTAAATGGGCACAGCGCGCGCCCCGGTCACCGGGTCGGGAATCTGGCCCGCGTGCAGACACAGGGTTTCAATGCCGTATTTTCGATCCGCCATGACGGGCTCCTGTCAGCGGTTGAAGGTTTTGGGGCGCCGGGCCGAGATGACGCCGGTATTGACGCCGGCCGTGTTGAGGCCGCCGAACAGGCGCGCGTATTCAATCTTGATGCAACGGTCGACAACAACATCGAGCCCGGCCCCGCGCGCTTTTTCGGCCGCCGCCTCGTGCGTGATGCCCAGCTGCATCCAGACGACCCTGGCGCCGATGTCGATGGCGGCGTCGACAAACGGGGCGACGCGCTCTGATCGCTGGAACAGGTCAACGATATCCACTTTCACCGGCACGGAAGCGAGGTCCGGGTAGCTTTTTTGCCCGAGAATCTCCGGGTACCTGGGGTTGACGGGAATCACTTCAAAACCATGCTTGAGCAGGTATTTGCCCACAAAATAGCTGGGTCGCGACTCGTTCGCTGAGAGCCCGACTATCGCGACGCGCTTGTTCTCAGTGAGGATGCGGCGCAGGGTGGGGATGTCGGTCATATCTGCCCGGCCCGTTCGCGCAGTTCAAATTTACGGATCTTGCCGGTCGAGGTTTTGGGCAGCGGTCCAAACACGATTTTTCGCGGAGCCTTGAAGTGCGCCAGGTTGTCGCGACAGAATTCAATGATTTCGCTCTCCTCGACCGCGTCGACATCGCCGCGGAGATGAACAAAAGCACAGGGGCTCTCGCCCCAGGTGGCGTCCGGCATGGCAACGACGGCCGCTTCCAGAATGGCCGGATGGCGATACAAAACGGCCTCCACCTCGATGCTGGAAATGTTTTCACCACCCGAGATGATGACGTCCTTGGATCGGTCCTTGATCTCGACGTAGCCGTCAGGGTGGCAGACCGCCAGATCGCCCGAGTGAAAGTAGCCGCCCGCGAACGCCTCTGAGGTGGCATCCGGGTTCTTCAGGTAACCCTTCATCACCACATTGCCTCGAAACATGATCTCGCCAATGGTTTGCCCGTCCCGCGGCACCGGTTCCAGTGTCTCGGGATCCGCCACCACCAGTTCTTCCAGCATGGGGTAACGCACGCCCTGGCGGGCTTTGAGCTCGGCCTGCTCCGGCAAGGGCAGCTGATCCCACTCCTCGTGCCAGGAGCAAACCACCGCCGGCCCGTAGACTTCTGTCAGCCCGTAGGTGTGGGTAACATTGAAGTTCAGCCGGGCCATGGCCTCGAGCACGGCCGGCGGCGGTGCCGCACCAGCTGTCATCACATTGACCGGGTGATCGAGCAGTTTTGTCAGGTCGTCACTGGCGTTTGCCATGAGGTTCAACACCACCGGCGCCCCGCACAAATGGGATACGCCGTGTTGCCGGATGGCGGTAAAAATAGCGTCGTCGCGCACGGCGCGCAGACACACGCTGGTCCCGTTCAGGGCGGCCGTGGTCCAGGGGAAGCACCAGCCATTGCAGTGGAACATGGGCAGTGTCCAGAGGTATACCGGGTGCGGCCCCATGTTCCAGGCCAGGATGTTGGACACGGCGTTCAAAAAAGCGCCGCGATGGTGGGTCACCACGCCTTTGGGGTTGCCCGTGGTGCCCGATGTGTAGCCGAGCGCAATGGCCTGCCATTCGTCTTCTGGCAGCTGCCAGGCGAATGCCGGGTCACCGTCAGCCAGAAAGTCCTCATACTCGATGTCCCCGATGGGTTCGGCGCCCTCAACGGCGGGGTCGTTCACGTCGATGACGAGCGGCTTTTCGTCCAGTTGTTCCAGGGCCGCGGCGACGGTGTCACCAAACTCGGGATCGGTCAGGAGCACCCGGGCGCCGCCGTGGCGCAATTGAAAAGCGATCGCATCGGCATCGAGGCGGATATTGATGGCGTGTATCACCGCCCCCGCCATCGGGATGGCGAAATGAGCCTCGTACATGGCCGGTACGTTGGGCAGCACCAGCGCGACCGTGTCCTCTTTGGTGACACGATGCCGCTGTAAAGCGCTGGCAAATTGGCGGCAGCGGCGATAGGTCTCAAGCCAGCTGCGACGCAGTTCGTCATAAACCAGGGCGCAACGATCGGGATAGACCGCCGCGGCCCGCTCCAGGAAGGTCAGCGGCGACAGCGGCGAATGGTTGGCCGCGTTTTTATCGAGATCGGTGGCGTACTGCGAGTCCGGCATGAGACAGCGCTAACCGTGCTTCCATACCGGTTTGCGCTTCTCGATAAAGGCGTCGATACCTTCGCGCGCGTCGTGCGAGTCCATGTTGCAGGCCATCCGCTCACTCGCAAAGGTATACGCGTCGGCCAGGTCCATGGGCAGCTGCCGGTAAAACATTTCCTTGCCCAGCCGGATCGAGTACGAAGATTTGGCGGCGATCTTGGCTGCCAGCGCCTGGGTGGCCGATTCAAGGTTTTCGGCCGGCACCACCTCGTTGACGAGGCCGCTCTCCTTGGCCTCCGTGGCGGAAATGAAATCTCCGGTCAGCAGCATGTGGAGGGCTTTTTTTCGCGTCAGGTTGCGGCTCAGCGGGACCGCCGGGGTCGAGCAGAACAACCCGACGTTAATGCCCGACACGGCGAACATGGCCTCTTCGGCCGCCACGGCCAGGTCACAGTTCGCCACCAGTTGGCAGCCGGCTGCCGTGGCGATGCCGTTGACGCGGGCGATGACAGGTTGCGGCAGGCGGTGGATGCTCATCATCATGCGCCCGCAACGATCGAACAGCGCCTGGTGCACGTCCCGATCCTCGCTGGCGCGCATTTCTTTCAGATCATGGCCGGCACAGAAAGCCTTGCCCGCGGCGGCAATGATCACGACGCGCACGGTTTCATCCGCGGCAATTTTGTCCAGTTCGTCCTGCAAGCAGGCGATCAGGCCCTCTGCCAGCGCGTTGTATTGGGCCGGGCGGTTCAGCGTCAACGTGGTGATGCCTTCGTGGTCGTCCCGCAACAGCAGAGGCGTCGTGGCCAGGGTGTGGGTATTCGCGCTCATCGATGATGTCTCCACCGCTTGTCCGGACACGCTGTCAACGCGTCCCGGGATGAAAAAGTATAAACGACCCCCCTCACCGGACAGCTTGCCCCTCAGGGTGCCTGCAAGGCGGGTTCAATGGGCGGCAGCGCGGCCAGCTCGTCGTCTGTATACAGCCTCGAGTGGATCACGAAGCGCAGGCCGAGGGGAATCTCAATGGAGAAGCTTGCGCCGCGGCCCTCCACCACATCCACGGTCAGGTGCGTGTTTTGCCAAAGCTCGAACTGATCCCGGGCCATGTAAAAGGGGCAGCCGTGGATCTGGCCCAGCAGCACATCGCTGGCGCCTACGCGGAACTCACCCAGCGGATAACACATGGGGGAAGATCCATCACAGCACCCGCCGCTCTGATGAAACATCAAGTCGCCATGACCTTCGCGCAGGCGGTCAATGACCGCCCGCGCTGCGTCGCTGACATCGACTCTTCGGGCCATGGGCCTAGAAAAAGCCCAGCGGGTTCTTGTCGAAGGACATCAGGACGTTCTTCGTATGGCGATAATGGTCCAGCATCATCTTGTGTGTTTCCCGGCCGATGCCCGATTTCTTGTATCCACCGAAGGATGCGTGCGCCGGATAGAGGTGATAGCAATTGAACCAGACGCGGCCGGCCTGAATGCCGCTGGTAAACGCCCGGCCCTGGTGGACGTCCCGGGTCCACACGCCGGCGCCCAGTCCGTAAATGGTGTCGTTGGCGATCTCCATGGCCTCGTCATCATCCGCAAACGTGGTGACACTCACCACGGGCCCGAAAATCTCCTCCTGGAACACACGCATCTTGTTGTGTCCTTTGAACACGGTTGGCTTGACGTAATAGCCGCCGGGGTACTGCTCGACCGAACCTGCTTCGCCGCCAATCAACACCTCGGCGCCTTCCTCTTTGCCGATGTTGAGATAACTCATGATTTTTTCGAACTGGTCACTGGAGGCCTGGGCGCCGATCATCGTGGCGGGATCGAGCGGGTCGCCCTGCTTAATGGCCTCGACACGGGGCAGTGCGCGCTCCATGAAGTCGTCATAAATCGACTCGTGAATCAGTGCGCGGGAGGGACAGGTGCACACCTCGCCCTGGTTGAGCGCAAACATCACGAAGCCTTCGATCGCCTTGTCCAGAAACTCGTCATCCTGCGCCATGACGCTGGGGAAGAAAATATTGGGTGACTTTCCGCCCAGCTCCAAGGTCACGGGAATGATGTTCTCGGACGCATACTGCATGATCAGCCGGCCCGTGGTGGTCTCGCCCGTGAATGCAATCTTTGCGATGCGGGGCGAAGAAGCGAGCGGTTTGCCGGCCTCGATGCCGAATCCGTTGACAATGTTCACAACGCCGGCAGGAATCAGGTCCTCGATCAGTTCCATCAGCACCAGGACGGAGGCAGGGGTTTGCTCGGCCGGCTTGAGTACCACGCAGTTACCCGCGGCCAGCGCCGGGGCCAGTTTCCAGGTGGCCATGAGAATGGGGAAATTCCACGGAATAATCTGACCCACGACGCCCAGCGGCTCATGAATCTCCATGGACACGGTCTGGGCATCGATGTCCGCCACCTCGCCGGCCTCGGCCCGTATCACCCCGGCGTAATAGCGAAAATGGTCGATGGCCAGTGGAATATCAGCGGCCAGGGCCTCGCGGATGCTCTTTCCGTTGTCCCAGGTCTCTGCCGCTGCCAGGCGTTCGAGGTTTTGTTCCATGCGCTCAGCGATGCTGAGCAGCAGGGCGCTTCGCTCCGCCACCGAAGTGTGGGTCCAGGAGGGCGCTGCCTGGTGCGCCGCATCCAGGGCGAGTTCGATATCGGCGGCCTTCGAGCGTGGGACCTCGCAGAAATCATTGCCGTCCACCGGGGAAGAATTACTGAAATACTCACCATCTACGGGAGGCGTCCATTGTCCACCAATGAAGTTTTCATAACGGGGCTTGAATTCGGGTTTGGAATAGCTCATGGCCGATCTCCTTGCTTTACCTCGGGTTGACGGTGACCGTTCATGATAGCACCCGCGCGGCCTGACAAGTCAGGCGCGGCCGTTGATGTGGGTGGTCCGCCTTGCCCACCCCATGTATCCCGCTGATCAGCCTTTTGCCGTGCTGGTGGATTTACTGTCCCATTGAGGGCCGGCCAGTGTGGTTTCACAGGGTGATCTCTGGCCTGCAGGCGCAGCGACCCGAGCTCAGCGTCCCGAAGACGAGCCCTCAGCCCCGTGAAATGATCCCGGCCATTCAGTAGACTCGACACTCGGGCTAAATATCTCAAATCGAGTGACTCGGCGAGAGGTCGGCTTATGGCAACCAGCACTACACACCACGAAGTCGGTAAGATCAGCAGGCGCGTTTTGATGCGGCGTATGGGCCTGGCCGCGCTGACATTCTGGCTGCCGGCCCGTTGGTCATTGGGCCTGGCCTCCGATGCCGATCCCGAACCATCTGCCGAAACACTGCGCGCTTTTGTCGACACTCTGCTGCCCGGTAGTGATGTTTTCCCTCCGGCCAGTGCGTTGGGTGTGGACCGTTCCGTCCTGGAGGCGGCGCAGTCAGACCCGGGGCTGGCCAGGCTGATCGCGGCGGGCTGTCAATGGCTGGACCGAGCGGCTCGTTCAATGGGCGCCGCCTCTTTCTCCGAACTTTCCGGGTCTGGGCGCGCTTCCATCATCTCGGTGGCTGAGCACAGTGCCGAGCGGTCCTTGCCTTGGGTTCTGTTTTCCTCTGTTCGCCGGTTCTCCTTTCAAAAGTACTATTCCGCGCCAGAATCGTGGGGGCCATTGGCTTACGCCGGCCCGCCCCAGCCGCTCGGTTTCCCGGGCCACGACCGCAGCCCGAAGGAGACCACGTGAGCCGCAGCGATGTCGTCATCATCGGTTCTGGTCCGGGCGGAGCGGCGGCCGCGTTTTCCCTGTCACGCGCGGGGTTTAACGTTACCCTGCTGGAGGCCGGCCCCCGCTATCGGCCGGAACAGGATTATCGTCTTGACCGGGCAGACTGGGAGGTGCGCCGCTTTCCACACAAACGCTCAATACGACGCCGCCACACCCATGCGGGCCTGCAGGCGCTGGATACAAAATGGGACACCCTGCGGTCCTGGAGCCGCGCACAGGGGCGGTTGATAAAAGGCACCCACAGGGCCTTTTCGCAATACAGTCACGTCATGGGGGTGGGCGGAAGCACGCTCCATTACGCGGGAGAGTCGCACCGAATGCATCCGCGCGCCATGCGCCTGCACACGGATTTTGGCGTGGGTGCGGACTGGCCCATCCGCTACGAAGACCTCGAACAATACTATTCCGAGGCAGAGCGAATCATCGGGGTGGCGGGTCCGGAGGCAGACGCCGTGAGGCCTCGTAGCGGGCCCTTCCCCATGCCCGCGCACGCGATGAGCTATGGCAGCCAAAGACTCGGAGATGGCTGCGGGCAATTGGGCATGTCCTGGCTCCCGAATCCCGTCGCGAGTGCCAGCAGGCCCTATGATGGCAGACCGCCGTGCAATTATTGTGGCCAGTGCGCGCGCGGGTGTCCGCGCTTCGACAGGGGCACGCCTGATCTGACTTTCATCCCGAAGGCCCTTGCCGCCGGCCACTGCCGACTGCAAACGGAATGCGAGGTCCTCCGGCTGGAGGCCGGCCCGAATGATCGCGTGAGCGCGGCCATATTCGTTGACAAACAGGGGGCTCAACATCGCGTGTCGGCGGATTTCTTCGTGCTTGCCTGCGGGGCCGTTGAGACACCCCGGCTTCTTCTCAACTCCGCGAGCAGGCACGCGCCCGACGGCCTGGCGAATGAATCAGGCCTGGTGGGGAAAAACTTCATGGAAACCTTGTTTTTCACCAGCTCGGCCCTGCACCCGGAGGCGATGGGCAGTTACCGGGGCCTGCCCTCAGACGCGATTTGTTGGGACTACAACGCACCTGACGCGATTGAGGGTGTGATCGGCGGTGCGAGATTTTCACCTGCCACGCTCGAGGCGGACCTTTCCGGCCCGTTGAATTATGCCCAACGAATCGTGGGTGGTTGGGGAGAAAAGCATCATGAGCAGATGCTGGGCATGTTCGGTCACGTGCTCAGTGTCGGTGCGATCGGTGAAAACCTGCCCAATCCGCGCTCCTACATTGATCTCGACCCGGAGGAGAAAGATACCCATGGTCTGGCAAAGGCGCGAATACACAGCCATCTGCCGGACATGGAGCTCAAAAGGCTCGAGTTCATGGCCGGTCGGTGCCGCTCCATTTTAAAAGCCAGTGGGGCGGAGGAACCGGTCGAGGAGTATGGTTCTTACGATATGTTCAATTCGACACATGTATTTGGCACCTGCAAAATGGGGGCAAGCGCCGGGGATTCGGTGGTCGATGCGCAATGCCGCAGCCACCGATGGCGTAATTTGTTGATCACCGACGCCAGCGTCTTTCCCTCATCGGGCGGCGGCGAGGCGCCATCGCTCACCATCTACGCCAACGCGCTGCGTGCCTGTGACCGGCTGGCAGCCGATTTGGGCCAGCAGCGGCGTGTTCCAGCCTGACTGACTTCGAATGCCCGGGGCTGGTGTTTGTTGGGTCCTATTTGCCCAGAAACGGGATTCATATCATGACGGAACTTCACATGCTCTCTTTGATACGTATCGTTTGCCTGCCGCGGTACAAGCTTCTTTCCTCTCAGAGCACATTTTCCGAATGCGGGCAATGTTGGGGTATCGCAGCCACTCGCCCGATGCCGGGGTTGATCAGAGATTAAATTGATGCAAAGCAGAACCACCAACCTCTTTGCTTTTGGCGCATTGGCTGCCGCACTCGCGATGGCCTGCCTGGCATCGTTGCAAGAGTTTGTGGGCTTCGATGTTTATTGGCATTTGCGGATGGGTGTGGACTGGGTAACGCTAGGATTGTCGCCCTGGATCGATCACTACAGTTATACGTTTTCAGGTGAGGAAATCCGCAACCCTCCTGTTCTGTTCCAGGCGGCTTTGCACTACGCCATCTCGTTTTTTGGTGAGCCGGAGGGATTCTATGCGATCCGTGGTTTGGCCAGCATTCTGATGCTGGGCACAGCCGTGGCGCTGCTGCTGCGCGTCAGGGCGCCGGTACTGGTGCTCGCACTGGTGTTGTCGGCGCTGGTCTATTTCCTTCAAATGCGAATCTTCGTCAGGCCTGAGATATTCAGTTACGCCATGTCTGGCGCGGCGGTGCTTCTATACGTGCGCGCGGGCACAGAGTGCTCGCCGAGAATGGTCGTTCCCATGATCGCGCTCATGTGGTTGTGGAGCGCGTATCACAGTCCCATCGTGGGTTATGTCATTTTCGCCGGTTACTTTCTTGATTGTGCAGTCCACCAGTTCAGGGTGGGGGCGCCGGTTAAAACCTGGAGGACCTGGCTATTGTCTGGTCTCTCGATGATCGGTGTCAGTTATCTGGTGCCCGGGTTCAGAAGCGCGCTGGAACTGGCCCTGGTCGGGTCAGAGGAATGGGCGTCTTTGATCGGTGAATATTATCCCCAGCAAATTGGAGCTCTCTCGCTGCTGGATGTTTACACCTTAATGATCGTGGGCGCTTCCTGTGCCGTCCTGGCAGTCATGCAACGAAGAGCCGGCTTTCTACTCGTTTGGGGGGTGCTGACCTATACGGCCATCAGTATGTCACGCATGATCACACCCGCAGGAATCGTGGTTACGCTTCTGCTGGGCGTCATGCTGGCGCAAGACCCCAGGCTGAAGAGGTTCAGGTCTGTTGGTGAACTGAGGGGGAAACTGGCTGCCATCGGCATGAGCGTACTCATTGCCATCATTTTGCTGGCGTCCGCCATGCGTATACAAACCTCCGCGGTACAAAATTGGGTGTCCGCTTTTGCTTACCCGACGGCCATGGCCGGGTACATGGCTCAAACCAGGTTTACCGGGCGAATATTCAATGAGTACGGCATAGGCGGCTTTCTCTTGCACAGGTTGTACCCGGGCGTTCAAATCTTTATCGATGGAAGAACCCAGATACTCTACCCGCGTCAGCATCTGGAAGCCTACCTCGACATCTTGGGGTCGCCGGACGCGCTTCGCGACTCATTAAATGAGCATGAGGTAGAGGCCATCGTTTTAAAGTTCACTCGATCATCCGAACGAGTCTTCCAGGCTGGAAACTATTTCCTGGATTTCGTCGATGTGACCTATGGTTTATGGAAGCGTGGCGATGGTCGTCTTGCCGTTCATGGCCTGTTGTCGGCGCGGCCGGCTTGTTGGGGGCCGGAGATGGTTCAAGGGGTTTCAGCGGAAAGAGCCGCCACCTTCGCGGAATTGCACTCATCGTCTGCTTTGATCCCATTCTCCGACCTAGTGGAAGGATTCGCGGGTGCCAGTGACGGAGTCGCATTCTTTGACACACACATTGATCAGGCGAATTGGTCGGATGACATGAGGCGTTTTGCGGCCTTTCGTTTAATGGACCTCAACCGGGATGATCTTGCGGTGGCACTGTTTGGCTCGGTGCAAAAGAAACGCACGCGTGATTACCTTGGCGCTGCCCTGGCCGGCATCCGGAGTGGTAGTTTCACCGTGGCCAGAGCTATCCTAGATGAAATGCAACAGACTCCATGGCCAGGCAGAGACCAAGCGAGTTTGTGGCTGGAACTGGAGCTTCTTGGCAGGATTGAGCCTGAAGTGGTGCTGGAGAAGTCGCTCACCGACAGGCTGACAGAGCTGCGAAGCCTGTCGCCAGCGGGCCAAGCCGGGCCAACGGATATCGGCACACAAGCGTTCTGTGCGTTGCCGGGCTTTGAAGAGATGCCTGATCGGTTCTTTCGCGAAAACCCTTGACCGCTGTCAGCGTTGAAGGCCGGGAGACGTCAAGCGGTTGAGGCCCTGCTTGAAACGGTGACATCGCAGCCCTGCATTAAGACTCGTTGAAAAAGGGGTCGGGCGTTGACGGACGGCGCAACTTGGCTGCCGCCCCGGCGCCTGTCAGAGGCAGCCCTGTGGGGTCAATGAGGCCCAGCTGCACCAGCAGGTTGGCCTGATCCCAATGGATATGCTCATAGGCCACTTTACCCTCGGAAAAGCCAACGATGACCACGAAAACGACCTCTGCGAAGCGGCCGGTGGGCTCAACGCCAGGCAGGATGTGATCCATCCTGGTGGTGTGGGTGAAGGAGATGATCAATTCATCCACCAGGCGCTCAGGCGAGTAGGTCCGTGACACCGTCTCGAATTTGACATCGGGTGGAAAGAACTGCCCGATGAGACGATTGGTATAAAACTGCCGCACGCCCTCGGGTCCCTGGCCACCCACCATGGTGGGCACATTGACCAGGTGCGGATGATCGGTCATGGTGGCCATCGTTGCGTCCAGGTCGCCAGCCAGTTCCGCCTCCATGTGCTGGCCAAAAATCTGGTCCAATGATTCTTTGAGTTGAGCTTCGTTCATGGGTGCCTCTTTTATTTGGCCTTTCGATGATGCCGCCATGGCAGGACTCAGGCCAAAAAGGCTGCCCGTCGCTGCCATGCTCGTGGATTGGATAAATTGTCTTCTTCGCATCGCGTTTAGAAAGCGTCAACATAGCCGCCAGCAGAACACTGTAGGGCAGGTATTAAAGCAGTTGCAAACCGACCCGGATGATTTACCGGTCAACGACTTGATGCATCGCAGCCCATGACCAAGACAACACAGGACGATACGTCGGATCAATCCTCCAAACCCTGGAACAGAATCAGGGTGAACAGATAGCCGACAAAGCCAATCAGCCAAAGCAGACCAAGCAGGTAAATTTCATAGGCATACGCCAACATGAACCCCAGGCCTACCATCAGCTTCAACCCCACCACGCCAAGGGAGAGGCCCAGGATCAGCCACTGCATGGGCGAGTTGGATCGAATAGAGCGCTGTCGCAGTTGGTGCCAGAGGATCAGGTACATGTGGTACAGCCCGAAAGAGCCGTTGGCCAAACGCCAGGTTACGCGCTCACTGAAAAAACCGCTGAGCAGTTCCGGGACAAACGCGAACATCACTGCGCCGAAAGACGTGCTCATGATGGTGGTAAGGCCGATTCGTGAAAAGTCCTGATTCTGGTTTTTGAGCACCACCACCACGCCGATAAACCCGGTCAGCGTGACCGCGACCTCGGCAATGGATTGATAAGTGTCAAAAGTCATTTGCACGCGTCAAAGGACAGAGCAGCCGGAGCCCGGCTCGCTGCGTTTGGCCATTAGGGTGGGGAGCCGCTGTTCTGATACGCAGGCGACCAGTGCTTTCCTGAATTCCACAGATTTCTCCCTTTGTGCCCTAGCCTGGTTTGGGCAGTCGATAACCGAAGATGCCTTACAGCATCGATCGGTGCCCCTGGAAGAAGAATTATAAACCCATCATTCTGGAATTCAGTCTGGCCGGCTGCTTACCCGGTTCGCTGTTTTTTGAGGGAATCCGCGCGAGGCCTATCCGTGTTGCGATGTCGGACCGCAGGCCCTCCCGTCGCCCGACACTTGCCCGGCAGCCTTAAGCTAAGGGCAAGAGGAGATCGGGAGTCCGACAAGGCGTTCCAGGTTGATCGATATTCGACCATCTACCCCATCCAGCACCACGTTCCCGTGGTCGCAGTCCACCAGGGTCAGCGTCATGGTTCCCCACACGGTCTCGGCGCCGGGTGCCGGTGCGCCAAAGGTGCCTTGGGCCACCTCGTACATCTGCATGGACAGGTTCTCGTAAAACCGGACGGGTTCCGAGTACGGCTCAGAAATCAACCACAGCCGCTGACCATCGGCGGTATGGCCATAGTAGAAGACCGTGAATCCGAGTTCGTGAAGTTTGAAGTCAAACCCATGCCCGGGCACATCGGGTTCCCAGAAGATACCGTTGAGGTCCTGTTGATCCACCAACAAGGAGGAGTCAAGTCCGGAATACGCCTGGAAACTGGTGGACAACAGGAAAGGAATAAAATCCACACAGACATTATTTTCCAGTTCGAACTCGGACTGGCTGGTCACGGCGCCAGAGCCCTCGGTCACCACCTCCGAAATGGGATCATAATGCACCCGCACATCGACTCGCTCATCGGCATCCGCTGTTTTGTTGATGGTGTACTTGAGTTCGTGCGTGGTCACATACTGCTGAGTCGCACCGGACGTGTTGCAGACACCCAGCGCAAAATCTCGAATTTCCCGATCGGATGACGAGCTGAAAAATTTGTTCTCCTCACGAAATACAGAACCATCCATGGTGTAGCAGGTGGAACTGAAGCCCCCGACGTCGGTCTGGGTCGACTTCTCAGTGAAAAGGGTAGAAACGCAAGCCTCGATGGACACTTCCGCCGCATGGGCAGACCAGCAGGCCCAGGGCAGAACCAGTAACGCGCGCATGGCCTTCATGTTATCCCCTGCTTGAAACAGACGGAGAGAAGATATCATCTGTCCCGGGGTTCGGCCAAAAACCCCGCACCAGGCGAGGTTTCTCAGTTCCAACAGAATGGAAACAGGTGAGCAATTTTGGTTCGTGG
>WTJD01000108.1:5953-11423 GCA_011524975.1 Lysobacterales bacterium | reverse complement strand
CCACCCATATCCGGCATCGGCGCCTCTTCCTTCGGAAGTTCGGCCACCATCGCCTCGGTCGTGATCATCAGGCCGGACACGGAAGCCGCGTTCTGCAGGGCGGAACGTGCCACCTTGGTCGGGTCCAGGATGCCTGAGGCGATCATGTCGACGTAATCGCCGGTGGCGGCATTGTAGCCGTGGGCGCCCTCGCCTTCCTTGACCTTGTTCAGCACCACGGAGCCTTCCTCGCCTGCGTTGATGACGATCTGGCGCAGCGGCTCTTCCATAGCGCGGCAGGCAATGGAGATGCCCACGTTCTGGTCTTCGTTGTCGCCTTTGAGGCCCGCAATGGCGGTCAGGGCACGCACCAGGGCGACACCGCCGCCGGGCACAACGCCTTCCTCGACGGCAGCACGGGTAGCGTGCAGCGCGTCTTCGACGCGAGCCTTCTTCTCTTTCATCTCGACCTCGGTCGCAGCGCCCACTTTGATCACGGCAACACCGCCGGCCAGCTTGGCCACGCGTTCCTGCAATTTCTCGCGATCGTAGTCGGAGGTGGCTTCCTCGATCTGGGCGCGGATCTGGTTGACCCGGCCTTCGATGTCGTCGTGGTTGCCCGCACCATCGATGATGGTGGTGTTTTCCTTGGTGATCTGGATCTTCTTGGCTGAACCCAACTCTTCCAGGGTAGCCTTCTCCAGAGACAGGCCCACTTCCTCGGACACCACGGTGCCGCCGGTGAGGATGGCGATGTCTTCCAGCATGGCCTTGCGGCGATCACCGAAGCCCGGCGCCTTCACGGCTGCGACCTTCACGATGCCGCGAATGGTGTTGACGACCAGCGTGGCCAGGGCTTCACCTTCGATGTCCTCGGCAATGATCAGCAGTGACTTGCCGGACTTGGCCACGCCTTCCAGCACGGGCAGCAGGTCACGCACATTGCTGATCTTTTTGTCATGCAGCAGGATGTAGGGGTCTTCCAGCTCGACGCTCATGGTTTGCTGGTCATTGATGAAGTAGGGCGACAGGTAGCCGCGGTCAAACTGCATGCCTTCAACGACATCCAGCTCGTTCTCCAGACCTGAGCCGTCTTCCACGGTGATCACGCCTTCTTTGCCAACCTTCTCCATGGCCTCGGCGATGATGTCGCCGATTTCAGCATCGGAGTTGGCGGAGATGGTGCCCACCTGGGCAATGGCGTTGTTGTCGGTGCAGGGCGTGGACATGCCTTTCAGCTCATCCACTGCCGCCAGGACAGCCTTGTCGATGCCGCGCTTCAGGTCCATCGGGTTCATGCCGGCTGCGACAGCCTTGAGGCCCTCGGTCAGCATGGACTGAGCCAGCACGGTAGCCGTGGTGGTGCCGTCACCGGCCACATCAGAGGTCTTGGAAGCGACTTCCTTCACCATCTGCGCGCCCATGTTCTCGAACTTGTTTTCCAGCTCAATTTCCTTGGCCACGGACACGCCGTCCTTGGTCACGGTAGGGGCGCCGAAGCTCTTGTCCAGCACCACGTTACGGCCTTTGGGGCCGAGGGTGACCTTGACCGCGTTGGCCAGTACGTTGACGCCAGCAATCATCATGTTGCGGGCGTCATCGCCAAATCGTACGTCTTTCGCACTCATCGTTGATTCCTCAAATTAATATAAATTCAGTGGTCCCGTGATCAGCCTTCGATCACGGCCATGATGTCTTCTTCGCGCATGACGAGCAGCTCCTCGCCTTCCACTTTGACTTCGGTGCCGGCGTACTTGCCGAACAAAACCGTGTCGCCAACCTGGACATCCAGGGCGCGCTTTTCACCGTTTTCCAGGATCTTGCCGTTTCCGGCAGCAAGCACTTCACCGCGGATCGGTTTTTCAGTGGCCGAATCCGGAATCACGATTCCGCCGGCGGACATACGCTCTTCTTCCATGCGCTTGACAATCACACGGTCGTGTAAAGGACGAAGTTTCATTGAGAGTTCTCCCAAAAATCTGTTTTGAACAGTTTCTATTAAAACCGGCCGTGCCGGCCTTTGCCGGGACTGCCCTTGTGTCACTGGCAGCGCCTCAGATTCAGTGGCACTGCAGTCTGCGCGTGTATTTGGGGCTCCCGGAAAACCATTTCAAGCCCTTGTCTGACACGGGGATTCCCAACACGGGGGTCATTGGCCTCGATAAATGTGCCTGCTGTTTTGTAACTTTTCGCTTTGGGCTGCGTATATGCTGGTGAAATGAGCAGAAAATTTCGTCAATGGGTCGACCAATATCAGGACGAAGCGTGGACACTCGCCCGGTATCTGCTGAAGGATGCCAGCGAGGCTGAAGATGCCACGCAGGAAGCCTTCGTGAAGCTGTGGAAGCATCGCGAAAATGTGGATCCGGAGCGGATCAAGCCGTGGCTGATGAAGGTAACCCGGAACACCTGCATGGATCGTTTGCGAAGGCGGCGGGACGAGGTGGAATTCCAGGAGTACCAGACGGCTGATGACCATGGCCCGATGGCGGGTCTTCATCAGACCGAACTGGGCGGCTGGCTGAAACAGGCGATCAGCTCATTGAAAGAACCTTACAGGACGCTGGTGATTCTTCGAGACATCTACCAGCACAGTTACGACGAGGTGGCCAACGCCACCGAACTGAGCCTGTCGCAGGTAAAGGTCTACCTGCATCGGGCGCGAAAACAACTGCGCGAACAACTCGCGGAGGTCAGACCATGAATGAAAAAGGCAAACCAGGCGCTCACAGCGACGACATCGGCAAATGGGAAGCGCAGATCAACGCGCTGCTCGACGGTGAGTTGGATGTCGCCGGGGCGGAGGCGCTGAAAGCGGCCGCCACCGACGACCAGAAGCTGGCCCGTGACATTATTGAAGCCTACCAGTTGCAGCAAGCCATGGAGCAGCTGCGTCCCGAGCGGGCGCCGGCCAGCCTGCGACGCAAGCTGAAAAAAATCCCGCGCCAGCATGCGGAGCGACCCGTCTACCTGCAGCCGCGCTGGGCCGCCGCGTTCGCGGCCGTCCCCCTGGCCGTGCTCAGCCTGTGGCTGGCGCAGCCGCAGCAGCCCTCCCGGGCTGAGGTCGAGCAGGCCGCGGCTGAACTGGCCCTGGCGTTCGCCTACATCGAGCAAGTGAGCAGCCGCACAGCCGGCCGCATCGAACATGAGGTCGGCGGCGAACTGAACGCAGCCGTCGGCGGCAGTGTGATCAAGAGTATTCCCCAATCTGAATCGAAGGAGAAACAAGCATGAAACGTTTATTCATCGCGGTGCTGACCGCATTTTTGACCCTCCCGGCCATGGCCCAGGAAGACGCCCTCAAGGATTTGCCGGGTTATATCGATTTTGGTGAGCTGACCAGCGTGTACGGCGAACCCAAGGTCAACATCACCATCGGCGGCACCCTGCTGAATTTCGTGGGCGCCATGGCGTCCAAGGAAGATCCGGAAGCGGCCCAGGTATTCAGCCAGCTGAAGGGCGTGCGCGTGAGCACTTATGCCACCAACGGCGATACGAATGCCGCGCTGGACGAGTTGAACTCGGTCAAGAGCGACCTGCAGTCAGCTGACTGGGAGCCGGTGGTCCAGGTCAACGACGAAGGCGAACATGTGCAGATCTTTCTCAAGATCAATGGCGATGTCATCGACGGCCTGGTGTTGATGGCTGTGGATGAGGAGGAAGCAGTCTTTATCAATGTGCTGGGCAGCCTGGACCCCATGCAGCTGAGCCAGGTCATGCAAAACTTCGATGTCGACATCGACCCTCAGATCGACATCAACTGAAGGCAGGATGGAACATTCAATGAGGCGCATCACTCTGCCCGTATTGCTACTGATGGCCTTGCTTCTGGGCGCCTGTGGGTTCACGGCGCCCAGAAGCGATGAAGGCTTCGCAGACCTGGATTCGCTGGGCATGTTCGACACCGACCGGACCCTGGCCCTGTCCATCGGCCCGACCGTGCTGCGCTTTGCCGCCAGCCACGTGGACAACGACCCGGAGGCTGAGGCCCTGTTGCGTGGGCTGGATGGCGTTCGGGTTCGTGTCTACGAAATCACGGGTGATCCCGTGAGGGTGGGTGAAAAGCTGGAGCGGATGAGCACCAGGCTGCAAGCCCAGGGCTGGGAGCCCATCATGCTGGTGCGCGACGAGCACGAGCAGGCGCACATGCTGATGAAGACGCGCGGCGAGCAGATCATGGGCATGGTGGTCATGGTGTCAGACAGCTCTGAAGAGGTCGTGTTGGTCAACATCATGGGTGACCTGAGGCCCGAGATGTTTGGAGAGGCCATGGTGGCGCTCAGTGTCGACACGCCCGAGGTGGAGGTGGCCTCCGCCAACTGAGCCCAGTCAGATTGGGGAATCAAAAAAAGGCCGGGGTAACCCGGCCTTTTTTATCCGCAGAAGCTTTTATGGTTCAGAACGTGTAGCCCACATGGACGCCGTACACCATGGGGTTGATATTCACATCGCCAATGCCAACGCCATTGAGAAAGGCGCCGGTTTCGATTTCGATATACCTGGCGTCAACATTGATCAGCCAGCGGTCGTTGAGCATGAAATCCACACCCACCTCAAGGGAGAGGCCCCAGCTGTCCTTCACCGACAGGTCCAGCCCTTCCAGCGGGCCAACGGCCTTCTCACTGAAAAAAGTGGTGTAGTTGACGCCCGCGCCGAGGTAGGGCTGAAACGCGCCGGTCGGGTTCAGGTGGTACTGCAGGCTCAGCGTCGGCGGCAGGTGTTTGGTCTCTCCGATCTTGATGCTGGTGCCTTTGAGGTCAATGTCATGCTCGAAAGGGTACGCCGCGAGCAGTTCGACCGACCAACGGTCCGTCAGCATGTAGGCAAAATTGACGGTCAGGCTGCTGCCGCTGTCCACATCAGCGATGGGGTTGTTGTTGGATTTGGGGTCGACGACCGAGGCGCCGGCCCGTACGATCCAGTCGCCGGCATCATGGCCCAGGGCCAGGCTGCTGCTGCCCATCAGGGTGGCGGCCGCGATGGCCAGTGCAAGTTGCTTGCGTTTCATGTTCTGGTTCCTTGTTCGGGGGGTCATAGACGCCGACAGGATAGGGCGAACCAATTTCAGAAAACTGATCTCGGTCAACTTTTCCCAAGTGGTGTTTTTCGATGGCGCCTCTCTCGTGGTTTTTGAGCACAGTATGAGGAATTTGAACGTGGCCCATTCACCGGCAAAAAGGCAAGGCGGCGTTGGATCGCTCGCCCGGCAATAGCGCCTGCCACTGACAGAAAAAGGATCAAATTGCTGATGATCTTTGATGTCCACTCCCAGGATAATGTCTGACATGAAATACGTTGTCGTCATAGAAAAAGGCGCCGAGTCATATGGTGCGCACGTACCGGATCTGCCGGGCTGTATTGCTGTTGCGGAGTCCAGGGAAGAAGTCGTGCGGCTCATCAGGGAAGCCATCGAGCTTCACGTTCAAGCGCTTGTAGAGCAGGGTGAAACAGTGCCTCTGCCCTCCTCGTCGATCGAATACGTGCACGTAGC
>WTJD01000108.1:2842-5853 GCA_011524975.1 Lysobacterales bacterium | reverse complement strand
TCCGTCCGGATCGTGCGCGAACTGCAGGAAATGAGTCAGAACGACCTGGCCCGGGCCTCCGGGATACCGCAGTCGACGCTGTCCGCCATCGAGAACGACCGGGTCAACCTGGGCGTTGAACGCGCCAAGAAACTGGCGCGGGCCTTGAAGTGCCATCCGGCCGTGCTGGTGTTCCCCGGCTGGGATACCGACAGCGAGCAGGCGGCTTGAAAGGGGTCAGGAACCCAGGAGCAGCTTGAAGGCGAAGATGCCCACCATCAGGAAGGCGATGGCCAGCTTGGCTGCAGTGCCGATGATGACGCCAAGCCAGGCGCCGTAACCGGCCCGCCCGGCCTCGTTCATGGTCCGGCCGCCGGAGAGTTCGGCCACCACGGCGCCAACAAAGGGCCCAAGAAGCAGGCCAGGAATACCGAAAAACATGCCGACAAGGGCGCCAAAGGCGGCCCCCCAGAACGCGCGCTGGCTGGCCCCCAGCTTTTTTGCGCCCAGCGCGGCAGCCAGGAAATCCAGCAGCCAGGCCAGCACCGCAAGCCCACCCAGAATGGATAGCGTTGTCGCTCCGACATGCTCAAAGCCATCGGCCCAGGCGGCCAGCAGCAGGCCGCCAAACACCAGCGGCACGCCGGGCAGCGAGGAGATAACGGCCCCGACCAGCCCGCCAACCACGATCAGCGCCGCCAGGATCCACCAGATAACGGTCCAGTCCATGCTTTCATCATGGGGGCCGGGCCAAACGAACTAAAGCCTTGGTTGATGAACATCAGTACCGGGGCTTTTACGGCCCGTTATGTTGTTATTCCGGACGACCAGAGGACAGGCATGAATCTCACGCTCGCAGACCGCAAGCGCTTGAACCAGTTGCTGGAGGACCTTGCGCACTACCGGGAGACGGAACTGGGCTACCCGGTGGCTTTCGATATCGACATCAAGCCGCTGGTGCCTTTCCTGGGGTACAGCCTGAACAATGTCGGTGACCCATGGCATGAGGCCCACTACCGCATCAACACGCGTGAATTTGAGCGGGAAGTATTGGCGTTTTTCGCCGCCCTGACCCATGCCCCGGAAGACGACTGGTGGGGCTACGTCACCAACGGCGGAACGGAGGGCAACCTTTACGGCATGTACCTGGCGCGGGAGTTGTTTCCTGACGGCATCGTGTATTTCTCGCGGGATAGTCATTACAGCGTGGCCAAGAACCTGCACTTCCTGGGCATGCGCAACATCATGATCCGCTCCCAGCCCAACGGTGAAATGGACTACGACGACCTGCGCGAGACCATCCACATCCGCCGCGATGCGCCGCCGATCATCTTCGCCAACATCGGCACCACCATGACCGAGGGCCGGGATGATATCCGCCTGATCCAGTCGATACTCGATGACATGGCCATCGACAAGCGCTACATACACAGCGATGCGGCGCTCTGTGGCGGCTACGCGGCCTTCCTCGACCCGCCGCCTGCGTGGAACTTTGCAGACGGCGCCGACAGCATCTCCATTTCCGGCCATAAGTTTTTCGCCATGCCCATTCCTTGCGGCATCGTGCTGGCGCGCAAGCGTTTCGTGGACCGGGTCGCTCACTCCGTGGCCTACATCGGCACGCGAGACACCACCATTTCCGGTTCCCGATCGGGTTTCACGGTGATGGGGCTGTGGTGGGCGATACGTACCCTGGGCATGGATGGGATGAGAGCGCGCCTGGAGCAATCCATTGAGCTGGCCCGTTACGCCGAGAAGACCTTCCGCCAAGCCGGTATCGACGCCAAGCGCAACAAAAACGCGCTGACGGTGGTTTTCCCCCGTCCGCACGAGCAGGTGTGTGACAAATGGCAACTGGCAACGGCCGGCGACATCAGCCATATCGTTTGCATGCCACACCTGAGAAAAGAGCAGATCGACGCCTTGCTGGAAGATATAATCGCCTCAGAACAACCCGAACAGGGGATGACCGCATGAAAAGTATGACCATCATCCAGGAAACGCGCCCTGGGCTGCTGGCGGAGATCACCACGTTGTTGGAGGGCGTGGGTGTGAATATGCAGACCATCGATGGCGACACCATTGGTTCCACCGCGGTCATCAGCATCATGGCGGAGCCCTATGAGCAATGCTTCGATACCCTGGCGCAAGCAGGGTTCAAGGTGTTTCCCCATGAGCAGATTTTGCTCGGCATACAGGATGAGCCCGGCGCGTTGGCGGAGATTTCCCGCAAGCTGGCCAACGAGCAGATCGACATCAGGAGTGTTCACCTGGTCGACCGCGAGGGCGAAAAAGCCATCGTCGCCCTGGAAACGGAAAACGACTATCGCACGCGCCAGATTTTGCGTGACCTGATTGTTTGACCCTGGGTTGGCCGTGGGTTGGTCGAGCCTCGCCCCGGCGCGTTTCGCTGAACTTACTGCGCTGAATTTTCTCTAAGCATTGAAGGGTCGTGATTCCCAGCCGGGAAGCGTGGACCTTCACTTGTTCCCTTGGAAACATGACAGGAGGCTCATCATGAAAGCGATGAAAGAGTGGACTCCTTTCAAAGACTTCGAGGACTTCTTCGCCAATATGCGCTGGCCGCGTTATGAAAACGCGATGCAGCTCATGACCCGGGCTGACTGGTCGCCTTCGGTGGATATCAGTGAGACGGACGGCGAGTTCCTGATCAAGGTCGAGGTCCCGGAAGTCAAGAAGGAAGACCTGCACGTACAGGTTGACAATGGAATGCTCACGATCAGCGGCGAACGTCACCATGAAATGGAAGACGAAAAACTGCATCGAACAGAACGGTTTTTTGGACGCTTTGAGCGCAGCTTCAAGCTGCCCGAGAACGTGAGAGAGGACACCATCAAGGCCGAGCAAAAACACGGCATGCTTTACATTCGTCTGGGCAAGACGGAAATCGAAAAAGCGCCTCGCAAGCTCGAAATCAACGTCAGTTAGCCTCAGCCGCAGGCGAAGCCGTATCGCGGCAGGGATAAGGCACAGAGGGCCGCTTCGGCGGCCCTTTCCTATCGCCGCCCTTT
>WTJD01000108.1:0-2742 GCA_011524975.1 Lysobacterales bacterium | reverse complement strand
GCCCTTTCCTATCGCCGCCCTTTGCGGCGCAGGGCCTGCGGTGAAAACTCACGGGGCGAAATCTCAAGGTCAAAGCGCGCCGTTCCCCGCTCGTTGTTCAGCCGATAGGAAACGAACCTTCGTGTCTGCAGGTCATGATGCGATTCCAGTGTGGTCCACAGCATGGGGACTTCGTAGAAGACCACCGGGTGGGCCTCGGAAAATCGCCACAGCCTTCCCTGGTGGTCATAGTGCTCGGCCAGCAGGACCTGGTAGCTGTCCTCGTCCAGGTAATAAGTTCGGCGCGGGTGGATGTGTCGAAAGCCTTCTCGGAGCCGCGCTTCCACCACCCACACCCGGTGCAACTCGTACCTCAGCGCCTGCGGGTCGAGATGTCCTGCCTGAACGATGGCGTCGAAGCCGGGATCGGCCCCATGCAGCCTGTAGGCGTTGTACGGCACATACAGCTCGCGTTTCCCCTCCAGCGACCAGTCGAAGCGGTCCATGGCGCCGTTGAACATGTCGGCCATGTCGCTGACCACCAGGCCGTCCGCGGCATTGGCCGGATTGTCATAGGCGACATTGGGTGCCCGGATAACCCGGCGCTGAGAAGGGTTGTAGGTCCAGGCTGAGCGCGGTTGTGCGGCCTGGTTGAGGGATTCGTGCACCAGCAGAAGTGTCCCGGCCAGTCGGGCCGGGCTGTCAATGGTTTGCAGCAGGTAGAGGAGCCGGTTCTCCGTGCTCTCAAGCGTCGCGCCTGTCTGGTGGTAAAGGCTGAGCGTTTCAATCGTCAGCCTGACGGGCTGGAAATCTCCGCCGGCCGTGACGGCGGCCAGGTCCAGCGCTCTTTGCCCTCCGGTGCCGCGGAACCGGAGTTTGTGGTTCCAGATGATCTCTCGGGCATTGTCCGGAAAGGGGAACGGGAACCCTTCTGCAACACCCGTCACCCCTTCGCCCGCTGCTGTCAGTGTTCCAGTGGCTCCATTACGGGCGGTCATCTCATAGATGCGCTCGGGGTAGGCGGCCGTTCGATGGCTGGGATAAATGGTCAACGCATAGGTGTCGGGATAATTTCGCAGCATGGACTGATGGCCCGGCGACAGCCTTATCTCGAAGGCTGCAGCATTGCCGGCGTCGATGACCATCACGGGCGTTTCCGCGCCAAAGGGATCAAGGTGAGTTTCGCCGGCCTGGTAGCCCTCAGGGGGTGAGGTCAGCCCCCCGGACCATGCCGGGACGGTGCCTTCCAGGTTTCCCGCGCGCAACGCGCCAACTGGCGTCAGTTCGCTGCCCAGGCGGTCAAGTTCATTCGGCCGGGGGCCGCCAGAGGCGGTCAGGCACCAGCACAGTCCGGCCAGAGCGAACCCCAATGGCCGGACAGGAAGGCAACGAATTAGAGGTCCTCGACGCAGGTGTCCTCCAGGTCGCTAAGATCGGTCATGAGTCTTTGATAGCGCGTGCGCCCCAGTTGTTCGGCCAGTGCGGATTGTGCCTCCAGCCACGCCGGGTACGCAGCTTCCAGCACCTTCTTGCCCGGGCGGCTCAGCGTGATATGGCGGCTGCGGCGGTCGGTGCCGACGTTGCGTTCGATCCAACCCTGCTTTTCCAGTCGCATGAGGTTCCTGGTCAGGGTGGTTCGGTCGCTTTGCAACTGTTCGGCCAACTCGTTGATGGTCACGTCCTCGAGTGCGTCCAGCGCATTGAGAATCGTGAACTGGGTCGAGCGCAATCCATGCTCGGCGAGACTGTGATCATAGAATGCGGTTACCAGGCGAGATGCGCGCCGAACGCCAAACGCAATGCATTCGGTGGCGATTTCAAAAGGATCCTTCGATCTGCTCATGGTTTCGTGCCTCGTCGTCTTTTTATAAGGGCTTTGGCGGCTGGATAGAAATGGTCTTCCGCCAGGCGCCTTGTTCCCGCAAGACTGCCATCATCGTCCCCGCTCGTTAATGCCTCAGATCAGAAGCACGCGCATTCCATGTTGGCAGTCCAGCGTTTGATTTTCAACGTAAAGTGGTTTCCAAACAGGCTCAGACCGGGTTTCCCGACCGCCCGCTTGACCGAAGGGCAAGCCCAGTGGCCTTTCTTCCAGGCCGTGCAAACCATTGACGCTTCAGTCGGCAGGGGCTTCAGTGGGGCTCGCGGATTTTGCCCCGCAGCGATTTCAGGCGGCCTCTGCGCTTCTTTTCATCCATCCTTCGGCGCCTGGCGTTGGCCCCGGGCCGGGTGGGGATCCTTTTTGGCTGTGGTCGCATGGCTCGGCGAATCAGTTGGGTCAGTCGTTCAATCGCATCCAGGCGGTTCTTCTCGCGATCGCGAAACCGCTGGGCCTTGATGACAATGACACCGTCCTTGCTGATACGACGGTCATGCAGATCGGCCACACGCTGTTTGATCGAATCGGGCAGAGACGAGGCCCAGATATCAAAACGCAGGTGAACCGCGCTGGACACCTTGTTTACATGCTGCCCTCCGGGCCCGCTGGCGCGAATGGCAGTCAGCTGTATTTCGTGATCGGAAATGTAAACGTTTTTGGCAACGGCGATCATGTGGACCCATGGAGGCCTGTTGCCCAGCAGTCTAGCACGTGAAACAGGGTTCTCGCGTACTGGAATTGACGGTTTCAGGGTTGACATGTACAGCTTTTGTATAGATAATTAGAGCGTTCTCACGAAAAATTGGGTTTTTTAAACAAATCCGAAACCTCGTTGGACACACATCCCCCATGGAAGAAACCGATCCCCTCAGGTTCTTCCAACC
>WTJD01000183.1 GCA_011524975.1 Lysobacterales bacterium | reverse complement strand
GGGTCTGTACTTCGAGGAATTCACCGTTGGCCAGACGTTTCAGCACGCCATGAGGCGTACCGTGACTGAGGCGGACAATACCTGGTTTTCCGTGGCCACCTGCAATCCCTCCGCGCTGCACCTGGACAAACATTATTGCGAGCAGCACACCGAATTCGGGCGGCGCCTGGTCAACAGCTATTTCACCCTTGGCCTGATGGTCGGGCTTAGCGTGGGCGATACCACCCTGGGCACAACGGTGGCCAACCTGGGCATGGAAAATGTGCGGTTCCCCGCCCCGGTATTCCACGGCGATACCCTGCGCGCAGAAACGGAAATTATCGAGGTTCGCGCCAGCAGTTCTCGGCCGACACAAGGCATCGTGACTTTTCACCACCGGGCCTACAACCAGGACGAGACCCTGGTGGCCGAGTGCAGCAGGGCGGCACTGATGTACCGCAAGCCCGTACAGTGAATCCCCCGCTCCGATCCTTGCTGTTCGTTCCTGGCGATAGTGAACGCAAGCTGGAAAAATCGCTCGGCACATCAGCCGATGCGCTGATATTCGACCTGGAAGATGCCGTTGCGCCTGAGCGCAAGTCGCTGGCGCGGGAAATGGTTGCCCAACACCTGGCAGACAGGAAAGCCAATGAGGGCCCTCAACTCTGGGTCCGCATCAATCCTGTCAGTTCGGGAAACGCGGGCGCGGAGCTCGAGGCGGTCTTGAGTCGGAATCTCGCCGGCATCGTTCTGCCCAAGGCTGAGGGGCCGGAAGACATCCGGATCATCAGCAGCAAGCTCGATGAGCTGGAGCGGGGCGCTGAGCAGCCGATCGCCATCCTGCCGGTGGTGACCGAAACCGCGCGCGCCGCCCTGACACTGCACCGTTACCTGGATACAGACCTTCCGCGCCTGTATGGCATGACCTGGGGCGCGGAAGACCTCAGCGCCGATATCGGGGCCACGACCAACCGCGACCCCGATGGCCGATTCGCCTTCACCTACCGCATGGTGCGCAGCCAGGCGCTGCTGGCCGCCACCGCAGTGGGCATCGAGGCCGTCGACACCGTTTACACAGATTTTCGCGATATCGAGGGTCTTCGTGAGGATTCCCGCAGGTCATACCGCGAGGGCTTCAGCGGCCGCCTGGCGATACACCCGGCCCAGGTCGATGTCATCAATGAAAGCTACAGCCCGGCTGCGGAAGACATCGCCCACGCGGAGCGCGTGGTAGCCGCATTCGAGGCGAATTCGGGGATGGGGACGGTGGGCCTGGACGGAAAAATGCTGGATCGGCCTCACCTGCTGCAGGCGCAGAAGGTGCTCTCCCTGGCCAGTAGCATCACTCAGGCCGATCGCAAATAGCCGAAACCGTCCCGTTTGACGTACAAGGTGCAGCCGTTTTCGGAACCGAGCACGAGCGACGTGCCATGGGGCAGACGCAGCCAGCTGCCCTCGGGGTATTGCCGCCCCGCGGTGTTGATCGCCCCCTCGAGCACGAACAATTCCAAACCCAGTCGGGTCACATCCAGCACGCAGGACGCGCCGGGCGACCAACGTTCCAGCCAGGTCGAATCGGCAAAGCCGTCCTGCTGATAAAGCAACTTTGACTCCACACCCGTTATTTTGCCGTTCAGCCATGGAGACGCGTGTGTGTCTATAGCGACTTTCTCACGATCCGTCCCCGGAAACTGCCGCAATTTGACGAAGATCAGGCAACCCGATTCCGAGAAGGGCGCGTGACGAAAGCCCTCGGGATTAAGCAGGTAGCTTCCCGCTGGCCAGTCGCCGTGCTCATCGGAAAAAACGCCCTGCAGCACGAGGATCTCCTCGCCACCCGGATGGTCATGCGCGGGAAAGCGAGCGCCGGGTTCATAGCGCACCACGGAGGTGACTTGTCCAGACTCCGGTCCGCCCACCCGGTGTAGCCGTTTGCGAAACACCGACTGGCCCGGGCTGGACTGCCACGCCATATCGTGAATGTTTTCACAGGCGGGCAGGGCCAGGTTGCCATTGATGGCTCCGGTCATGTGTATGGTCTCCCATTGAACGGTATCGAACTGATAAGACCCCGATCAGGGCCACCCGTTCCCCGCGGCCTGCCGGAAAACCTCGGCGCCTGGTCACGGGCCGGGCAGGGGCAAGGAAATTACGTGTTCGGATTGTAATTAATTAATTGTTTAATTAATATCAGATCATGCAGCACAAAAATCGAAAGCCCGAGCCCACCACGCGCCTGCGCGGCCGCCCACCGGACACGGACAGCGGAGAAATGCAAAGCCGCCTGCTGGACACGGCGGAAGCCTTATTCGCAGAACACGGATTCGCGGCGACACCCGTGCGCCAGGTGGCCGAACAGGCGGGCGTTAACCCCGCTCTGGTCCATTACTACTTCGATAACAAAGCGGGCTTACTCAAGGCCGTGCTCGACCGCGCCCTCGCTCCGATGGCCCAGGCCATCGCGGAGATGGGGCAAGAGGAAGCGCTCGATCTGACAGCCATCGCCGAAGCCATGTTTGGCATGGCGGCCAGCCACCCCGCCCTGCCCCGGCTGATTGTCCGCGAAGTGCTGCTGTCGGCGGGTGACACCAATGAATTGTTCATCAAACACTACGCGCCGCGCCTGGGCGGCGCTTTACCCGGGCTGGTGGAAAACGCACAGCGGCAGGGCCGCGTCGATGCATCTCTTGATCCCGGTATCGTGTCGCTGATGCTGCTCAGCCTGTGCATGTTTCCGTTCGTGGCTCAGCGTGTCGCGAAAGCCCAACTGAACATCCGCTTCGACGAGACAGGAACTACCGATTTTCTCGCGCATATTTCCCAGCTGATCCAACGGGGCACCCAACCATGATCAAGCAGCTTCCATATGCGCCAGCCGTCATCATGCTCGCCCTGTTGCTGAACGCCTGTGAGCGTGAAAACGGGAACCTCATGGTCGGCACGCTTGAGCGTGAACGAATCGAACTCAGGGTGGAATCCAGTGAACCGATCATCTCCATTGCGGCCGAGGACGGGCAGCGGATGCTCGCTGGCGAGACCGTCCTGGCACAGGACCCCGCCCGCCACCGGGCCCGGCTGCACCAGGCGGAAGCGGAGCGCGATCGTGCCGCGGCGCGCCTTGCCGAGCTGCGGCGCGGGCCGCGGGAAGAGTCCATTCGCGAGGCCCAGTCGCGCTTGCAGGCCAACGAGGTCATCACCCGCAACGCACGCGCGGATCTGGAGCGCGCCCGGGAAGTCTTTGACCGGGGGCTTTCCGACGAAGCCACCCTCGACACCGCTCGGACCCGCTGGGAAGCGGCGATGGCCAGGGAACAGGGTGACCGCGAAGCCCTCACCGCCTTGCTCAACGGCGCCACGGCGGAGGAACTGCAACAGGCGCAGGCGCAGGTGAACGCGCTGGAAGCGGCGGTGACCCAGGCCAGGCTGGACCTGGAACGGCTGGTAACCGCGGCACCCGTTGACGGCACCATCGACAAGATTCTCTACCAGGTGGGCGAACGCCCTGCTGTCGGCAGCAGTGTTGCCGTCATGCTGGACAATCGCCGCACGTTCGCGCGCATCTACGTACCAGAACAGCTCCGGGCGCGAATGGTACCCGGAACGGCCCTGCCCGTGACCATCGACGGTGTTCCCGGCTCAATGACCGGTGTGGTTCGTTGGGTATCGAGCGACGCCAGCTTCACACCTTACTTCGCCCTGACCGAGCACGATCGGTCTCGCTTGAGTTACCTGGCGGAAGTCGATCTGCCGGACGCGTCAGAACTGCCTACAGGCCTGCCGCTGCAGGCAGAGTTGACCCGGTGAAAACCGGTCACCCGCAGGCCGCCATCCAGGCCCGGAACCTGAGCAAACACTTTGGACCCGTGATGGCCGTTCGGGATCTCGACCTGGAAGTGCCCCGCCAGAGAATTTTCGGCTTTCTCGGCCCCAACGGCTCGGGCAAGTCGACCACCATTCGAATGCTGTGCGGGC
>WTJD01000021.1 GCA_011524975.1 Lysobacterales bacterium | reverse complement strand
GCTTGGATTTCCGCCCGAGCGTGTGCAGCCGCTGACTTTCGCCAGCTTTGCCGACTATTACCGCGCCTACTCCAACAGGGAAGTCATGCTGATCACCAGTAGCTGGACCATGGACTATCCCGATGCCGAAAACACCATGCAGCTGTTTTTTGGGCCGAACCAGTCACCAGGCTCCAATTCGTCGAATTACAGCAACCCCCGGTTTGACGAACTCTACCAGTCCAGCGCCACCCTGGCGCCGTCGGAGGCCCGGACCGAAATGTTCCGCGAGATGAACCAACTGGTGATCGAGGACTGCGCCAGTATGACCGGCATCTCGCGCACCCTGCTCTTCATGTGGGACCGCGACCTCGTGATGGTGCCCGACCGGTCCTTCGTGGGCGGTTTTTATCTCCGATTCGTCGACTTCGACCGGGCCGCTGAAGATCAGCAATGAGGTCAGGGGGCTATATCTTCAGGAAACTGGTTTCTGCCGTCGCATTGCTCATTGGGGTTACGTTTATCAGCTTTCTGCTCATGGTCTGGTTCGGGCCTGACCTGACTTACCAGTCGCTCGGTAAAAATCCAACCGCGGACCAGATCTCGGAGGTGAGGCGTCAACTGGGTTATGACCGGCCGTTCCTGGAGCGCTACGGCGCCTTCCTGGGCCAACTCGCCACCCTGGATCTCGGCCATTCCGACAGCACCGGTGAGCCGGTCAGCCGGCTCATGGCCAGGACCTTGCCGGTCAGCCTTGCGCTGGTGCTGCCGGGTTTCCTGATAGGAAATCTCCTGGGCATTCTGCTGGGTCTCTGGTCGGCCTGGCGACGCGGCAGCATGACGGACCGCTTCATCATGGGCGCGTCGGTAGCGGGCATGAGCCTCAGTTTCCTGGTCATCATCATTTTGCTGCAGGTTCTGCTGTGCACGCCCTGGGGCTTGAACCTGTTTCCGGCAAGAGGCTGGAGCGTGGATGGGCTGAGCGCCTATCTTTACTACGCCACGGTACCCACGCTGTCGCTGGTGCTGATAACGCTTGGATACAACACTCGCTTCTACCGCTCCGTGATGGTGGAAGAACTGAACCGCGAACACATCAGGACCGCCCTGGCCTACGGCGCGGACACGCGCGCTATCCTGTTCACACATGTGCTCAAGAACAGCCTGGCCCCGATTTTGACCCGGCTGTTGTTCTCGATTCCGATCATTGTCATCTCAGGCAGCCTGCTGCTCGAGTCCTATTTCGGGATTCCGGGAATCGGAAAAGTGACCTACGACGCCATCACCAATGGTGACCAGCCAGTATTGAAAGCGGTGGTCAGTCTCACAGCGGTACTTTTTGTGCTGGTCCAGCTGGCGGTTGATCTGGCCTATCGCTGGGTGGACCCGAGAGTGGGGCCGTCATGAACCGTGACCCAGCCTTCTCACGGCCACATGGCCCTCGGTCATTGATGCGAGGTCTGTTTCGCACCGGCGCGGGCATCAGCGGCTTTGTCATTATCAGCGGCTTCGCGCTTCTGGCGATGGCCACTGCCGCCGGCGCCATTGGCAGTGAGTGGTGGCAAACCAGCGCCGGCGCCTGGCAGGGGCCCGGCGCGGAACACTGGTTCGGCACCAATCGCCTCGGCCAGGACATCTTCGCGCGAGCGGTTTACAGCACACGGACAGCATTCGAGGTAGGCATCCTGGTCACCATCGCCTCGACGCTGCTGGGCGCGACCCTGGGCGGGCTGGCCGGCTGGTACAGCCCGGGCTGGCTCGATGAGTCGATCCTCTGGCTGAAAGGCGTGCTCGACTCGATACCTTTCTACCTGCTGATCGCCGCCATCGCCTACGCCATGCAGGGCAGCCCATGGGCCATGCACCTGGGCATGACCGCAGCCTTCTGGACCGGCACCGCCCGACTGGTGCGCGGTGAAGTCATTCGACTGAAAGAGCGAGAGTTCGTGGCCGCCGCGCGGGCGATAGGGCTGCCCGGGCCCTTGATCATTTTTCGTCATGTGCTCCCCAACACGTTCAATATTCTGCTGGTCCAGGCCACGCTCGTGTTCGTGGCCGCGATCAAAACCGAGGTCATCCTGAGTTTTCTGGGCATCGGCACCCGTGACAGCATCAGTTGGGGGGTCATGCTCGCGGAAAGCAGCCAGGAAGTGCTGGCCGGACGGTTCGGGAACTTTCTCGCTGCTTCCGGGTTTCTGTTCGTTCTCCTGATGGGATTCAACCTGCTGTCAGACGCCATGCAAGACGAATTGGACATTCGGGGCCAGACGGCATGACTGCGGCGCTGTCCGTCCATGAGATCAGTGTCAGCCTACCGGGGCCCGGGGGGCTGATTCGCGTGGTTGACCGGGTCAGCCTGAACCTCGAGCGCGGGGAGATGGTCGGCCTGGCCGGTGAATCGGGCTGCGGAAAGTCCATGTTGGCGCTGGCCATCATGGGTCTGCTGCGGGGCGATAAGGGCCATGTCGAGGCCAAATCCGTTGCGCTTGGCCATCACGAGGCAGGCCCCTCGAGCAGCCACGGCATGGTCGGCCATCGCGGAAAGCGCATCGCCATGGTGTTCCAGGAGCCAACCACCGCGTTGGATCCTGTGTTCACCGTCGGCTGGCAGATCAGCGCGGTACTGAGGAGACGTTTTAATCTCGATCGCGCGGCGGCAAGGGACAGGACGCTCGAAGCGCTGTCAGACATCGGCTTCTCCGACGCCACGGACGTGTACCGCGCCTATCCTCACCAACTGTCCGGCGGCATGCGGCAACTCGTCATGATCGCCATGGCGACCGCGATCAGGCCGGAGGTATTGATCGCCGACGAACCGACGACGGCCCTGGATGTCACCACCCAGCAGCAGGCGATGGCGCAGCTCCGGGCGCTGCAGCGGGACGCAGGAACGGCCGTACTCCTGATCACGCATGATATCGGGCTGATTGCCGGCAGCTGCAGCCGAATCATGATCATGTACAGCGGGCAAATTGTTGAGAGTGCGCGCTACGAGACACTGTTTCAAAAACCCTTGCATCCCTATTCCGCCGGCCTTCTGGCGGCCGTGCCCAGGATCGGCTCCGCGACACCCGTCAACGGCATGGCCGGCCATGTGGCCCGATTGACCGAGCAGCGCGTGGGCTGCCGCTTTGCGGAACGATGCGCGCGAGCGATCCCCGTGTGCCGGGAAACACGCCCCACCCTGCTGGACCGGGAAGGCCGAATGATCGCCTGCCACCATCCGCTATGAGTGTCCCGAGCCGGCCACCGTTACTTGAGGTCAAAGGCCTGCGTGCCAGCTACCGCGGACGAGGCGGCCCGTTAGGGAATGGCAAGTCAGCGATTCTTGCCCTGGAGGACGTCAAATTTTGCGTCGAGCGCGGCCAGGTGTTGGGCCTGGCGGGTGAATCCGGCTCCGGAAAGAGCACGCTCGCGCGGCTGCTGTGCCAGTTGAAAACGCCGGATGGTGGCGACATTCTCCTCGACGGCAAACCCCTGGGCACGATGCGCAAAGCGGAAAAACACGAGTATCGCCGCCGGGTCCAGATGGTCTTCCAGGATCCCTCCACCACGCTGAGCCCCCGCCGCAGCATTGGTCAAACCCTGTTGGAACCCCTCTCCCACTTCGGCATCGGCTCGCCCCCCGAGCGCGAGCGCATGGCCATTGAAGCGCTCGAATCGGTAGACCTGGAGGCGAGCGCCATGCACCGCCTCCCACACCAGTTTTCCAGTGGCCAGCGTCAGCGCATCAGTATCGCAAGAGCGCTGCTGCCCCGTCCCGACCTTCTCATCGCGGATGAGGCTGTCTCCTCCCTCGACGTGTCTGTACAGGCCCGAATCCTGGGCTTGCTGAACCGCCTGCGCCAGGAGCGCGATATCGCCATTCTCTTCATCTCACATGATCTCGCGGTGATCCGACAGCTGGCCGACAACATTGGCGTCATGCTCCGGGGAAGACTGGTTGAATACGCCTCGGCGGATGCGCTGTTCAGTCACCCGGCCCACCCCTATAC
>WTJD01000284.1 GCA_011524975.1 Lysobacterales bacterium | reverse complement strand
GGGTCGGATCACCCAGACCGTAGATCGCTGATACCGTCGCCACAATCACCGCGTCTCGGCGCTCCAGCAGCGCCTTGGTGGCGGAGAGGCGCATCTGCTCGATATGCTCGTTGATGGACGCGTCCTTCTCGATATAGGTATCGCTGGAAGGGACGTAAGCCTCGGGCTGGTAATAGTCGTAGTAGGAGACAAAATACTCCACCGCGTTGCCTGGGAAAAATTCGCGGAATTCGCCGTACAGCTGCGCGGCCAGCGTCTTGTTCGGGGCCATCACCAGCGTCGGGCGCTGCAGGCGCTCGATGACGTTGGCCATGGTGAAAGTCTTACCCGAGCCGGTCACGCCCAGCAGGGTCAGGTGCGACAACCCGTCTTTCAGGCCCTCGATCAGCGAATCGATGGCTGCCGGCTGATCACCGGCGGGTTTGAAATCGCTGACAAGGCGAAATGGCCTGGCGCTTTCTGTCATCTGTATGGGCCATCGATTAAACCGGTCATTATACCGTTCACCGGGCGGCGAGCGGCTGACGAGGCCGGCCGATGGTTTTACCGAGGATACAAGCGCATCACCCATCGTAGAACTTGATATGATGGAGCTGCTGGCGCACCTGCCGGCCGACAGGAAGTTTGTCGATTACAAAGGACGTACATGAACACCAAATTGGCCCATCGCCTCACCCAGGTCAGGCCCTCTGCCACCATTGCCGTCAGCGAAAAAGCGGCTGAGCTTCGTGCCGCCGGCCGCGAGATTATTTCACTGGCAGCGGGCGAACCGGACTTCGATACCCCGGAACACATTTGTGAGGCCGCCAAGCGTGCCATCGATGCTGGCGATACACGATACCCATCTATCGGCGGCACACCGGCTTTGAACCAGGCCATCAGGGCCAAATTTTTGCGGGAAAACCAGCTTGAATTCTCTCCGCAAGAGATCGTGGTGACCTGCGGCGCGAAGCAGGCCATCTTCAACCTGATGCTGGCTCTGCTGAACGAAGGCGATGAGGTGGTCGTGCCCGCACCCTACTGGGTGTCCTACCCGGATATGGTCAAACTGGCCGGTGGCGAGCACATGATCGTCAACACCGGCATCGACAACGACTTCAAAATCACGCCTCGACTGCTGGAAACCGCCATCAACGAGAACACCCGGCTGCTGATCCTGAACTCCCCCTCCAATCCGACCGGTAAAGTGTTCACTGGCGCTGAGTATCGAGCACTGGGCAGGGTATTGGATGAGCATCCCAGGCTCATGGTCGTCTGCGACGATATCTATGAACATATTTATTGGGGCAGCGAACCTTACAGAACGCTGCTGAACGAGTGCCCTGCGCTCTCAGACCGGGTGGTCATCGTCAACGGAGTCTCAAAAGCCTATGCCATGACAGGCTGGAGGATCGGTTACGCGGCCGGCCCGGAAAATCTCATCCAGAGCATGCGCAAAATCCAAAGCCAGAGCACATCGGGCGCATGTTCCATTTCCCAGGCGGCTTCGGCGGCCGCGCTGCAAGGCCCCCAAGACTGCCTGGAGCCGATGAAACAAGCGTTCCGGCAACGGCATGACTATATCGTCCAGGCTTTAAATGAACTCGACGGCGTCGAGTGCCCGGCCGCTGATGGCGCCTTTTACGCGTTCCCCTCTTTTGAAGGTGTGATCGACGCCTTGCCCGATATCCGTGATGACGTAGAACTGGCCGAATGGCTGCTGGAGCATGCCGGTGTGGCCACGGTGCCCGGCACGGCCTTTGGCGCGCCCGGCTTCCTGAGGCTGTCCTTCGCCACGGACATGGAATCGCTGGAAGCAAGTATCGCGAGAATTCGCCGCGCGCTCGATCAGATCGCGTGACCTGATTGACCGGTAGCTCTGCCCGGCTTTATCCCACGGGCAAGCGCGCTTTTGCACCCTGTTACCGGCCCCATCGGGGGCTCAGAATAGGCCTATGCGCTCCCACTCAACGAGCTTCCCGCGGCCTCATTTCAATGGCCTGACGGCCTTTGACCTGCTCATCACGCTGGCGATCATGGCCCTGTTGTTGGCGACGGGCATCCCGGCGCTGAAGCACATCTCCATGGACATCCAGATGAGATCCGCCCTGAGCCGCTTCCAGGGGGCGCTGGCTCACGCCCGGTCCGAGGCCGTCATCCGCAACGCCCGCATTGTCGTTTGCCCCGTATCGTATGGCATGGATTGCAGCGTTGATGGTGCCTGGGCGCATGGCTGGCTCACCTTCGAGGACAAAAACGACGATCGTGAATATCAGCCGGATGAACCGATAATCCGGACCGAGGCAAAAACGGAAAATCTGAGCATCTTGAGTTCCCGGCACCGCACGCGGATTCGCTTCTTCCCAAACGGCTCAGCTCCCGGCAGCAACGCGAGATTTACCTTTTGTGATCGTCGGGGGTCAGAAGCGGCGTATCAGGTCACCCTCTCATCCAGCGGCCGACTCAGGAGATGGCCACCCGCGGAGACAGAGACAGATGGCTGCGAGGCTTGACTAACCACCGCAAAGCAACGAGAATGCTGCGCCTCGCCGGACAGCGTTCCGCGAGCACCAATCCCCGGTAGCTCAGCTGGTTAGAGCGGGTGACTGTTAATCACTAGGTCGTTGGTTCGAATCCGACCCGGGGAGCCAAACAAATCAAGGGCTTGCAGGCAACTGTGAGCCCTTTTTATTTGCCGTCATTGATGCTCCAAAAGCATACGGATCGCTGAGCGGTTAGAATAAGCCCGTCGCTCCGGTTGACGTGCCGGGTCGCTCTCTTCCGGGACACTTTCGGGAGATTGGCGCGCGACCGGAGCGACTCATTCCATTGGTGCCACGCCCAGCCTTTATGGCGCGCTGATACAGGTCTACCCGTGCTTTGTCTGCTCAGTCATTCGCGCTGGCGCAGACGCGCGCATACCCTATCCTCGCAGGCTAAGGTCCGCCTCCAGGCACTCGATCGTGACCGGGGTTTCCCCTTTGAACTCGCCATCGACCGCGAGCGGCATGCCCCGTGGCTTCAACAGTCGTATTTTCTTTGCCCTCATGGTCTGGACTTCCTCGAAGCCCACATGCCGGCCCGAGTAAATGGTCGGAAACAGGCGAAGTATTCTTCTGCGGCTCAGGTGGCTTAACAGCACGACATCCAGCAGGCCGTCATCCATTCGGGCCGCGGGCGCAATGAGGAAATGGGTGCCCGTGTAACGCGTGTTCGAAATCTCAACGAAGACCTTGTCACCCTCAATCCGGCGCCCATCGAGTTCCATGCACAGCGAATGGGAGCGCAGCTTGAGCACGCGCCACAATGTGGCCAGGGTGTATGCACCCCGGCCCAGCCATTTGAGCTTTCGCGCAGTCACGGCTGCATCCACTGGAAAACCCAGGCCGATGATATTGACGAAATAAAAACATTCCAGCCCAGAACTCACCCGACCCACGTCGATGCGCCGCACAGGCGCAGACAGCAAGCGTTCCACGGCCGCTCGCCAGTCTCCCGGCGCCAGCCCAAGATCCCGGGCAAAAGCATTACCCGTCCCTATGGGAATCACGCCCAGCGGCGGGCGCTCGCCAGGGTTGCGACGGTAAAGCCCGTTCACGACCTCGAACAAGGTGCCATCGCCACCGGCGGCGACAAGGGCGTCAAACGTCGAAAGCTCGCTCTCCGCCGCGAGCCTGTCCGCATCACCTGGGCCGGTCGTTAATCGCGTTGTAAAATCAACGCCCGATGCCTGCAAAAACGACTCGATCTTCGGCCAGATATCTCGGCTCCTACCGGCGCCCGCGCAAGGGTTCAGGATGATGAAAACCCTCATTCAACCCTCCGCAGACCGGTGCGGAAACCAGCCTGATCTGCGGCATGTCCTCAGGCCATCAAGATTGTTATATTTGCGCCAACCCATACCCCCAAGAGGATGCTGTCATGGCCGCTTCCGCGCAAGCGCTAATCGAAAATTTCATGTCAGACATAAAGGCTAAAAACCCCAACGAGCCTGAG
>WTJD01000175.1 GCA_011524975.1 Lysobacterales bacterium | reverse complement strand
ATGCTGCACCACACCCAGCACGCCACCCGGCTTCAGCACCCGCGCGAATTCGGCGTAAATATCGTCGGCCTGACCGCCATTGAACCAGCCGTGGGTGTTGCGGAAAGTCAACACGAGATCAGCCGACCCCGCCTCCCCCAGCGATGCCGATTCGGGCGGAGAGTAATAAGCTGTCTGCACACGGCCGTAGACGGAGGGGGCATCGGCGAACTTGGCGGCCATTCTCTTGGGCTGCTCGTAGCGATAATTGGGCTGACCTTCCACCGATGGGTCCCAGGTGGCCACAATCAGCTGCCCTTCTTCGTTCAGCACCGGCGCCAGGACTTCCGTATACCAACCGCCGCCAGGCCAGATCTCGATCACGGTCATACCCGGCTCCAAACCGAAGAAGGTCAGTGTTCCCACCGGATGGCGATAACGGTTACGCGCCTGGTTGGCCTCGGATCGATGATCGCCCCACATGGCCTGCTCTATGCCAGCCGCCACGCTCATTTCGCCCGCATTGGCACCCATGGCGAATCCGGCCATGATCATTGTCAGTATCACATTTCGCATTGCTAATCTCCGTGAAAACGATGGTTTTGATGTGAGGGCGGACCCATCCAAGGCCCGCCGGTGATGGCCCCGCGTCAGCGCTTTTCCCCCAGCTCTTCCTGGTTCAACGATTCGTCACCGGCCGGGGACTCCCGCAGCCGTTCAATGACGTTGGATACCGCGTGCGGGGAGGATGTTCTGCGCGCGAACAACACGTAAAGAGAAGGCACGACGAACAGCGTCAGCACTGCCGAAAGCGTGACACCATACACCACCACGATGCCAATCGGCTGGCGCGACTCGGCTCCGGCCCCGGTTCCCAGCAACAGCGGCAGCGCGCCAAAGGTGGTGCAAGCGCTGGTCATCAGAATGGGCCTGAGACGAACGGAAGCGGCTTCGACAACAGACTCGCGAAAGGGCATGCCCCGATCTCGCAGCTGGTTGGCAAACTCCACGATCAATACGCCGTTCTTGGCCGACAGGCCAATCAGAAGAATGGAGCCGATTTGCGTAAAAACGTTGACGCTCGAGCCATAGGCCCACAACCCCAGCAGAGCGCCGGTCATCGCCAGCGGCACTGTCACCAAAATGACCAGCGGATTGATGAAACTCTCGAATTGCGCCGCGAGGACCAGGAAAACGATCACCAGGGCCAGCGCGAAGGTCAGGTATAGCGAGTTTCCGGATTCGAGAAATTCCCTGCTTTCTCCTTCCCAGCTGATCCGGGCAGTCGGTGGCAAGGTCTCCTGGGCCACATCGTACAAGCGATCGATGGCGTCACCCAATCGAACATCGTCTGCCAGTGCGGCCGAAACGGTGATCGAGCGCATGCGATCGTTCCGTTTGAGCTCGTCCGGCCCCGCCCCTTCAGTGACAAGAACAAGATTGGACAAGGGGATCAGCCTGCCTGTCTCGTTGGAGCGGACATACAGATTGGCCAGGTCATCGATACTGGAACGGTCGGCATCACCGCCCTGCAGCACCACGTTGTACTCCCGGCCGCGGTCGACATAGGTCGTCACCACGCGGGAGCCCAGCATGGTCTCCAGCGTCCTGCCGACATTGGACAACGACACCCCCAGGGCAGCCGCGCGGTCCCGGTCAACGGAGACCTTCATTTGCGGTTTGCGCTCCTGGTAGTCGCTGTCCACGTTACGCAGTTCGGGCATGGACTCCATGGCGGCAAGCATTCGGTCTCGCCAGTCACGCAGCTGCTCATAATCCGGACCGCCAATCACCATCTCCACTGGCGTGCCGTCTCCTCGAATACCCAGCGCTCGCGAGGTTCTGGCAAAGATGCGCGCCCCGGGGATTTCATTGAACCGGGCCGACAGACGAGAGACGATTTCTCGATCCGTCTCTTCTCGCTCGTCCCAATGGTCAAGCAGCGAGATGATCAGCGCACCATTGACTGACGAGCTGCCCCATGATGGCAAGCGGGTGAGAAAGCGCCTGATGGGCCCGTTTTCGCCCGTCTCGGAGATGAGAATCTCCTCCAACTGTCGCGTGGATTGATCGGTGAACTCAAGGGTGGCGCCCTCCGGGGCTCTCAAAATCACGAAAAAGGCACCACGGTCCTCGTTGGGCGCGTATTCCGTTGGCAGGTAGTAAAGCATCAGCGCGGCGCACACCGCGATCACGGCGGTCGCGCTGAACACCATCCAAGGGAAACGGACCACCTTCGTAAGCGCCTTTCGATAGTGCCGCATCAGCCAATTGAAGAACTGATCAACCCGGGCCGCCAGCCCAGCGCGACGCTGGCCGCCTTTGAGCATTTTTGAGCAGAGCATGGGCGTGAGCGTCAGCGCCACCAGGCTGGAGAAAATGACCGCGGCCGCGAGCGTAATGCCAAATTCCCTGAACAGGCGACCGACGTCGCCCTGGATAAAGGACAGCGGCACAAACACAGCGACCAGAACCAACGTGGTTGCGACCACGGCAAAGCCAATTTCGTTGGCGCCGTCCAATGCCGACAGCAATGGTTTCTCGCCAGCCTCGATTCTACGGTAAATGTTCTCCAGCACAACAATGGCGTCATCGACCACCAGTCCAATGGCCAGGACCAGCCCCAGGAGCGTCAGCACGTTGAGGGTATAGCCCATGGCCCCCATCACGATGAACGAAGCCACCACCGATACGGGCACCACCACCGCGGGGATCAGGGTGGCGCGCAGTGAGCCAAGAAATACATAAATGACCACCAATACGAGAGCCAGCGCCACGAATAGCGCCTTGTAGACCTCGTTCATCGACGCCTCGATGAACTCGGCCCGGTTGTAGTTGATACCCAGAGTCATGCCCTCTGGCAATTCGGGCGAAATACTTTCGACCTCGCGCTGAACGGCGCGAGAGACCTGGACGCTGTTGGCCTTGGACAGCTGCTCGATGGCCAGCGACACCGCCTGTTCACCGTTGGAGCGCGCGATGCTGCGCTCATTTTCCGCACCGATTCTTACCTCCGCCACATCGCCCAGCCGCACGATCTGCCCATCCGCGCCCCGCCCAATGGCCAGTTTGCGGAAATCGTCCTCGGTCGCGAACCCGGTGTCCGTCCGCAGCGTGAACTCGCGCGCCACGGACTCGATGCGCCCCGCTGGCAGCTCGACATTCTCTGCGCGCAACGCCGATTCCACATCCGTCACAGTCAGCCCCCGAGCGGCAAGCGACTCGCGACTGAGCCAAACCCGCATCGCGTAGCGGCGCTGCCCCGATATTCGAACGCGCGCCACGCCGGGAACCGTGGAAAACCGATCCACCAGGTAACGGTCCGCATAGTCGGTAATCTCAAGTCCGTTCAGGCGGTCTGAGGCCAGGTTGAGGTACATCACCGCCTGAGTCGTATTATCGACCTTGGCAATTTCTGGCGGGTCCGCTTCAACGGGAAGCTGGTCAACAACCCGTGAGACGCGATCGCGGATATCGTTGGCCGCCGAGTCGATATCCCGCGAGAGACTGAACTCCACGCGAATGTCAGAGCGTTCATCCCGGCTGCTGGACGTCAGTTTTTCTATACCTTCGATACCGGCGATCTGATCCTCGATGACCTGAGTCACCTTGGTCTCCACGACTTCCGCGGAAGCGCCGCGATAGCGCGTTTCGATAGAGACTACGGGTGATTCAACATCCGGGTATTGCCTGACGGGCAGGTTGGTCAGCGCGGCGAGCCCAAGAATGAGCAACAGCAGCGAGATCACCGAGGCGAAGACAGGTCTGCGAACCGACAGGTCCGAGAGGATCATGCGCCATCTTCCTGGGTTTCGATGACGCGCACCGGCTGACCGGGACGTGCTTTTTGTGTGCCTTGCACGATCACGCGCTCACCCGGCGACAGGCCATCGAGGATTTCAACCTGTCCCGGCCGCCGCCGACCGGTCTTGACGACGCGTTTTTCCGCCGTGTCGCCTTCGACCACGACGAACACGGACTGGGTGCTGCGATCCGGAATGATCGCCGCCTCCGGCACCATCAGGGCATTGGTGACCTCCCGTAGCAGGACCACGGTGAGAAACATGCCCGCGCGCAGCTTGCCCTCCGCATTGGGAATCTCCGACCGAACCTTGACCGTTCGGGTGACTGGGTCGACACGGGAATCCACGGAAGTGACGGCGCCTTCGAAGGCCACATCCGGCCAGGCGGCGCTGCGCGCAATCACGGGCACGTCCCGGCTCACCCGGGCCAGAAAAACTTCGGGCACATCGAAATCCAGCTTGATGCTGCTGGTGTCGTCCAGCGTGGTGATCACGGTGGAGGGTGTCACAACGCTGCCAACGCTGATCCGACGTAAACCCAAACGACCGGCAAACGGCGCCCTGATCACGGTGTCTTCGAGCCTGGCCTCGGCAGCGGCCCAGGCCGCGCGCGCCGCTTCCCGCTGGGCCTGCAATTGCTGGATCTGGGACTCGGAAACCGCTTGAGTCTTGAACAGCTGCTGCAGGCGTTTGTACTGCGCTTCTATTTCCACCATGTTGGCCCGCGCGGTCGCCACCTCCGCCAGCGGTTCCACATTCTCCAATTCGGCCAGCACCTGGCCGGCCTCGACCATTTCGCCTTCCTTGAACTGGATGCTGGTCAACTTGGCCGAGATTTCGGGCCGTATCTCGACGGCCTCATTGGCGTAAGCATTACCCAAGGCCTCCACCGCCAGTGGAAAATCCTGCTCTGTGGCCACGGCCACCACCACCCCGGGAGGGGCGCTACTGCGGCCCGGCGGGCCCTGCGCCGTTGTGGCACCCGCCACTAAAGCAAGCGCCGTCGCGATGAATATTTGCCTGATTGCCATTCCCTGATCGTATGTTAGGGGCCTCTGGGCCCGTTATCGGTACAAGTTTGGAGATTCAGGCGGCACAGGGCAAGTCAGAATAACCAGAATTCGCCGCAGCTGGGCGCTGAATCCTCACCCTCAGGCGTCACAGGCTCTATGGCCGCGGACGCGGCTGCCCCCGAATGGCTGATCGATGGGAGAACCGGCGCCGTCGTCGCGTGTGCCGATGAACGCTCCTTTGAGGGGTGTTCCGCGGTGCGCCCTAATCCAACTCAGGAACCAGCACGGACCAAACGTTTTCCAGCAAGATCGGTTGCGCGCCTGCTGTGGGGTGAATGCCATCAGCCATCATCAGCTCCGGATTCAACGCGACGCCCTCCAGCAGGAAAGGAATCAGCGGCAGACCATAGGTATCGGAGAGCTCCGGATACATCGACTGAAACCTGTCGGTGTACGCGACCCCGTAGTTGGGCGGCAGCATGATGCCGGCCAGGATGACGCCAGCGCCCATCGCCTGGCTGGCCTCGATCATGCCCGACAGGTTACGACGAGTGACTTCCAGCGACAGGCCGCGCAGGCCATCATTGCCTCCAAGCTCTATGATCACCATATCTGGCTGGTGGCGCTGTAACAGACGAGGCAGGCGAGCCAGCCCGCCCTGGGTGGTATCCCCGGTAATGCTGGCGTTAACAACCCGGTACGAATGGCCATTGCCTTGCAGCCGATTCTGCAGCAAGCTGGGCCAGGCCTGGTCGAGGCGCATGTTATATCCGGCGCTGAGACTGTCGCCCACGACCAGCAATACACGTTCGGCCGCGCAGGCGTGCGTGCCAAGAAAAGCGACAGCGACAAAACAGACGAGTGAAACGGTTTTTTTCATGAATTCCCAATCAGCCATGTTATCCGCACACCAGTTGACCAAGCACGTCAGCAGCCCAGAGGGTCAGCTCACCATCCTGGACCGCGTAGACCTTGAAATCCGACCGGGTGAAAGCGTTGCCGTGGTCGGGGTTTCCGGCGCGGGTAAGTCTACCCTGTTGGGACTGCTGGCGGGGCTGGATGTTCCCTCTTCGGGCAACGTCAAGCTGGAAAACCAGGACCTCTCGCTGCTCGATGAGGACGGACGCGCGGCCCTGCGGGCTGACCACGTGGGCTTCGTCTTTCAGTCCTTTCACCTGATACCGTCGCTGACCGCCCTGGAAAACGTCATGCTGCCCCTGGAACTGTCCAACCACCCTGACCCGGCCGGCGCCGCGCGCGAAACGCTAGACAAAGTGGGCCTGACAGACCGGGTCGCCCACTACCCACGACAGCTCTCCGGCGGCGAAAAACAGCGGGTGGCGATTGCACGCGCTTTCGTCGTCAGGCCCAAGATCATGTTCGCGGACGAATCCACAGGCAACCTCGACCACCGCACCGGCGAGACCATCATCGAGCTGCTTTTTCGACTCAACCGGGAAAGTGACACCACGCTGCTGCTGGTCACACACGACCTCAGCCTCGCGCAGCTGTGCGACCGCATCCTGCACATGGACGCCGGCCGAATCACGCGGGAAGAGACACCACAGCGATGAAAAAGCTCCGTTTCGCCATTCGCCTGCTGATCCGTGACTGGAAGTCTGGAGAGCTCCTGGTGCTCGGGGCCGCATTGGTGGTCGCTGTAACCGCCCTCACGGCGGTCGCATTTCTGACCAACCGCGTCAGCCAGGCCGTGGAACTGCGCGCGGCGGAATCCCTGGCCGCCGACCTTCGCCTGGTTTCCTCCAAGCCGTTGCCCGAAGAGCATCTCTCACTGGCCCGCGACAGCGGCATCGATACCGCGCTCATGACCAACATGCCCAGCGTGGTGTTCTCGGGCGAGGCCAACACGCTGGCCGCCATCACCGCGGTCTCTGAGGGCTATCCGCTCCGCGGCCAGTTGAAGACCGCACCAAGGCTGCTCGCCGCCGGCGAGGTGACAGACCGCGTACCCGCGCCCGGAGAGGCCTGGGCCGCGCCCCGGCTGATCGCAAGACTGGGTGTCGATACACCGGTCGAGATCACGGTGGGCAACGCTCGTCTGCGCCTGACCCAGGTACTGGACTTCAGGCCGGATGAAGGCTGGAATTTCGTCGACCTCGCGCCGACCTTGCTGATCAACCACGCGGATTTGGGCGCCACCGGCCTGATCCGGCCGGGCAGCCGTGTCCGTTACCGGCAGCTGTTCGCCGGGCCAAGAGAAGCCATCTCGGGCTTCAAGGAACAGCTGGAGCCACAACTGGCGGAGGGACAGCGTTTACGGGATATCGAAGATTCCAGCCCGCAGATCAAGTCTGCCATGGACCGCTCAAGCCGCTTTCTCAACCTGGCATCCCTGGTAAGCGTGCTGCTGGCCGCGGTGGCGGTCGCCATGGCGGCAAGACGCTATTCCAAGCGACATCGGGACCGCACCGCCTTACTCAAGTGCCTGGGTTCGCGACAATCTTTTGTGCTTCAAACCAGCCTGCTGCAATTGCTGATACTGGCCCTGGCGGGCGCGGTGATCGGTATTGCGCTGGGCTACATGGCCCAGGCCGGCCTGGCGTGGCTGTTACGAGATCTGATCAGTGGGACATTGCCGCAACCAGGCATGGCGCCCGTCACATTGGGCATCATGACCGCGGTTTGCATTCTTGGCGGCTTCGCCCTTCCGGATCTGCTGCAGATGGGCAAGACTCCCCCACTCAGGGTGTTGCGGCACGACCTCGACCCGCCGCCCATGCGCTACGGCATCAGTTGGATTGCCGGCGTGGGTGCCGTGTTTTTGCTGCTCTTCTGGATGGTCAGGGACGCGAGATTGATGCTCGCGATATCAGGCGGTACCGCGCTGACCTTTGCCAGCCTGGCACTGGCAGGCTGGTTGCTGCTGATCGGTCTGCAAAACTTCCGCGGCGCGGCCGGCGTCGCCTGGCGTTACGGGCTGGCCAACATCTCCCGCCGGGGCCGGGAGAGCATTGTTCAGATCGTGGCCTTTGGCCTGGGGATCATGGTCCTGCTCTTACTGACCCTGGTGCGTAACGACCTGATGGAGAGCTGGCGCGCCAGCCTGCCGGATGACGCTCCCAACCAGTTCCTGATCAACATACAACCGCACGAAGTTGAGGGCATGGAAGCCTTCCTGGCTGAACGCGGCATCGCGGCGCCACGCTTCACGCCGATGGTGCGCGCGCGGATGACCCAGCTGAACGGGAAAGACATCACCCAAATTACCTTTGAGGACCCGCAGGGCGAGCGCTGGGCCCGCCGCGACGCCAACCTGAGCTGGTCGCCGGAGATGCAGGTGGACAACCGGATCACCGAGGGCACGTGGTGGGCAGCGGACACCACCGAATCGCTGGTGTCCGTCGAGCAGGATTTCGCGCGTGAAATGGGCCTGAAACTGGGGGACGAACTGACCTTTGACGTCGCCGGAGACACCGTCAGCGCCACCGTAACCAGTTTCCGTAGCGTGGAGTGGGACAGCTTCCGGCCCAATTTCTTCATGGTGTTTTCACCACCCGCGCTGGAGGGCTTCCCCGCAACCTACATCAACAGCCTGTATTTGCCTGAGGGCCAGGAACGAGTCGTGATTGACCTGATGCGCAACTGGCCCAGCGTGACCGCCATCGACCTGGATGCCGCGCTGAGCCAGGTGCGTGATGTCATGGATAAGGCGGCTTTGGCCGTGCAAGCTGTCTTCGTCTTCACCCTGATCGCCGGATTGACCGTGCTCTGGGCCGCCGTGCAGGCCACCCGTGATGAACGGACCTATGAGAGCGCCATGTTGCGAACCCTTGGCGCCTCCCGCAACCGCGTTCTGGCGGGCGTGGCTGCCGAGTTTATCGCCATCGGGTTGCTGGCCGGGGTGCTGGCCACCATCGGCGCGACGCTGGCGAGCTACTTCCTGTCCACGCGCCTGTTCGAGCTGGAGTTCCATCTCAACGGGCCGGCTTTGATCGCAGGCCCGCTGGCAGGCATGGCGTTTGTCGGCATTTCGGGCCTGGCCGCGACCTGGCGGGTCATGCTGAAGGCGCCAGCCAACGTGCTGAGAACCGCCGCGCCGTAATCACTTAAAAGCTGCAAATAGCGCCATATTTTCCTGTTATTTCAGCCTATTTTCTGCGCCTGGCATGGAAGCGATCGGGCCGCGTACTTCAGAGCCGGTTAACACGGTTTTAACATGCTGAATTCAAGGCTATAATCCTCGGCGAATTCGCAGGAGATCCACCATGTCTTTTACCGTCAAGAAGAATGCCCTCATAGCCGCTGTTGCCGCTTCTGTCGCGGCTTCCGGCGCCATCGCCCAGGACCTGGCGCTTGAAGAAGTGCTGGTAACCGCGCAAAAGCGCGAACAGTCGCTGGAAGATGTCCCCATTTCAGTCTCCGTCATTTCGGGACAGCTGGTTGAAGAGTATCTCAGCGGCGCTCAGGATATTCGCGCCCTGGCCGCTCGCGTGCCTGGCCTCAACATCGAAACCTCGAATGGCCGGACCCAGCCCCGCTTCTATTTGCGCGGCCTCGGCAACATCGACTTCGACGTTAACGCCAACCAGCCCGTGGCGATGGTTTTCGACGACATTTTCCTCGAGAACAACACGCTGCGCAGCATTCCGCTGTTCGACATCGAACGGGTGGAAGTGCTGAAAGGACCCCAGGGCACCCTGTTCGGCCGTAACACCAATGCCGGCGCCATCATGGTCCGCTCAGTGCAGCCAAGTTCGGATCGCAACGGCTACGTTCGATTCTCCGGCGGCTCACGCGGCGCCATCAACATTGAAGGCGCGAGCAACTTCGGAATGTCGGAGACCGCTTCCGTGCGTGTCGCCGTAAAGCACCAGGAGCGCAGCAAGTGGATCGACAATGTGCTCAATGGTGAGGGCTACGATTACGGCGGTTTCGAAGAGACCGCGTACCGGGTGCAGTTCATGTACGCCCCGAACGACGCTTTCTCCGCGCTGCTGAAGCTCCATGGATTTGACCAGGACGGCTCGGACCCCAACGTGTTCTACGCCAACGCCATCGAGGTGGGCTCCAGTGGCGTTCGCGCCGGGTTCAACCCGCGGGCCGCGTTCCACGACAGCGAAGTGGCCACCATGCGTACCCACCACCGGGGCGCCGCCCTGAACCTGGAGTGGGCCTTCAGCGACACCACGTCACTGACTTCCATCACCGGTATCGACACACTGGAGAATTTCCAGAGCGCGGACGTGGATGGCGGCGAGTTGACCTTCCAGGTGTCGGATATCGGCAGGCTCGGCAAGCAGAACTGGTTCTCAGTGGCCACCGGTGACGGACTCGATGATTACGAGCAGGTCACGCAGGAGTTTCGCCTGGCCAACAGCGGCGACCGGCTGTTTTTCCAGGTCGGCGCCTACTATTTCAGCGAAGAGTTCGACCTGATCAATTACGACTACCTGTTCCCGACGAATTCGGCGCTGGTGATGCAAGACACCACTTCGTTCGCCGTGTTCGGCCAGGCTGAATGGTCCCTGACCGACAACCTCGCCCTGACCGTGGGCGGCCGGTGGACCGATGACGAGAAAGACCTGACCGTCGACAACTACATCAGCGGCGGTAATGTTCTGGCCTCCGCCATTTCAGTGGACGACAGCTTTTTCAACTGGGATGTCGCGCTCAACTGGGACATGAATGACAAGTGGACCTTCTACGGCCGCGTGGCCACGGGCTCTCGCGGTCCTGTCACGCTGGGTCGATTTGGTTTTGTCAGCTCAGCCAAGACCGAGGACAGCCTGGCGCTGGAAGCAGGATTCAAGAGCACCCTGCTGGACGGCCGGGCCCGCTGGAATTCAGCCATTTACTCGTTCCGCAATGATGACCAGCAACTCACAGCCACCGGCGGCGCGGCCAACGTCAACCAGCTGTTGAATGCCGCGCGGGTCAACGGCTACGGCTTCGAATCAGAAATCGACCTGCAGATCTCTGAGCGAGCGTTCTTCTCGGCCAACATCAGCTACAACGACACCGAGATAGACGATCCGAACCTGCGTGATGACCTCTGCAGCTCGACGCCGCGCTGCACCCCGCTGGATCCCATCGTCGGCATGCGTGACGGACCTTTTGGCCCGGTCACGGAAGTGTCCATCGACGGCAACCCGCTGCCGCGGACGCCCAAGTGGATCTACAACTTCTTCTTCGAGTACACCATCCCCCTCAGCGCGGGTGACATGTACTTCAACACCGACTGGAACTACCGGGATGAATCCAGCCTGTTCCTGCATCGCTCGGTTGAATTCGTACAGGACGCGCGCTGGCTGGGCGGTCTGCGTGCCGGCTATCGCCACCCGGACGGATGGGACATGGCTTTCGTCGGCCGGAACATCACGGACGCCATCGTGGTGGAAGGCGGCATCAACTTCACCAACCTGACCGCCTTCGTCAACGAACCGCGGTACTGGGGCGTGGAGTTGGGCTACAGCTTCTGAGGCCCGTTCAAACTGCCAGAGAGAAGCCCGGCCCCGTGCCGGGCTTTTTTTCGAGTATGCTTCAACGGTGAATGGCAGATTCAAGCCTTGTGATCGCAGGGCGTCGCATCGGCGCTGAGCCGTTCTGTCGACACAGTGGGACTCTGGAAGGAACTGAAAATGGATCCAAAGCTGGTCAATCAATTTCATGAGCAGGGATTCCTGACGTTGCCGGATGCGATATCCGAACGCCAGATACAGCGGCTCCGTCGGGCAGCCGAACGCATCGTCGATGAATTCGATATCGACGCGCATCGCACGGTTTTCTCGACCGGCGATCGCGACCGTGGACGCGATGAGTATTTCATGGATTCGGCCGAAGCCGTGCATTGCTTCCTGGAAGAAGACGCGCTGGATGAAACAGGCCACCTCAGGAAACCCAAGCACCTGGCCATTAACAAGATCGGTCACGCCCTGCATGACAAAGTACCCGAATTTGGGGAATTCTGCCGCCTGCCCCTGTTTACAGAAACCCTGCGCGAACTCGGCTACGCGCAACCTGTGCTGTGGCAAACCATGTACATCTTCAAACAACCGCATATCGGGGGCGAAGTGCGCTGGCATCAGGATGCCAGCTACCTGGTATCCCGTCCCTCCGGCGTCACCGGCATTTGGATCGCACTGGAAGACGCCACACGCGACAACGGCTGCCTGTGGGTACAGCCGGGCGGGCATCGCTCACCCCTGAGAGAACTGTACGAGGTTGACCCCGTCACGCGCGAGGGCACGCTGCGCACCATCGGTGAGACACCCTGGCCCTCAGATGCCGAGGCGCTGGCGCTGGAGGTATCGGCTGGCAGCGTGGTGTTTTTCAACGATCACATGCCGCACTACAGTTCAAAGAACACCTCCGAACGTTCTCGGCAGGCTCTGACCCTGCATGTGGGCGAAGCGAGCGCCCTGTGGCCCGAAACCAACTGGCTGCAAAGACCCTCACTCGGACATTTCATCCTTTGAGGGCGGGGTGACGGAGCTCAGACCGGCAGACCCTCGCGCGCGAACCCGCGCGATCTGGCTATTGATCGCGGGCCTGGCCGTGGCCTTGTTTACCGTTTTTCTGCTTCCGGGCACGCTGGAGGCCTGGCTCACGCAGGATGGCGTCAACACCTCCGAGAGAATCGTGTGGCTGATTCGAGGGCTCGGGGTTTTTCTGTTGATATCGCTGTGCCTGCCGTCAGCTTACCTGTTCATGGTGGCCGCGCGGGTAAAGGCCTCGGGCGAATTCCCCCCGCCGGGTATGGCGTTGGTGAAAGCCGTCCAGGTGCTGCGTGGCGATGCGGCCATCAAGCGCGTGAGACTGCTGCGGGGGCTCGGGTTATTGCTGATCGTGCTGGCTCTGGCCAATGCCGTCATGATGTGGACACTGGCGAATACCATGCGCTACTGACCGCATATCACGCGCCGCGCAGGCGCTGCCGCTCTTCCTCACTGATAAAGGCCATATCGATGGCGGCCCGCTGGGCTTCGCGTATCTGGTCTGCATCCAGCCCAACCGCAGGCGCAGCCACTTCATATTCGTGTGCGATGTCGATGTTACTGATGCCCGGGTCATCGGTGTTCAGGCAGAAACGAACACCGCGGTCGGCCAGCTGCCTGATCGGGTGCGATGCATAGTTCGCTACCGCGCTGATATGCAGATTGGAGGTTGGGCAGCATTCCAGCCCAATCTGGTGCCTGGCCAGATAGTCAACCAAAGCCGAATCCTCGATGGAGCGAAACCCGTGCCCGATGCGCTCAGCGCCCAGGTCCCGAATGGCCGACCAGACGCTTTCCGGCCCGTCCGCCTCACCCGCATGAATCGTCACATGGAGACCCGCATCACGCACGCGTCTGAAATGCTCGATGAACAGATGGGCGGGAAAATTGGCCTCATCTCCAGCCAGGTCGACAGCGACAATGTGGTCCCGGTGCGCCAGGATGGCATTCAGCTCTTTCATGCAAGTCTCAACGCCGTAATGCCGGCTGAGAATGCCGATGATATTGGCCTTGATGCCGGTGTCGCGCTCGCCGGCCCGCACTCCGTCGGCGCAGGCTTCCATGACCTCAGCAGGATGCAGCCCATGCGATTCGGCCATGAACCAGGGGCTGTAACGTAATTCGATGTAGTCGATACCTTCGTTCCTGGCGTCGACGACATTTTCATAGGCCACACGACGGCAGGCATCGGCGTCGACCAGCACGGCCGTCATGTGATCGAAGCGCTCAATAAACGCCATCAGGCCCGGCGCGGACTCGTCCACGTGCACATGGGGCGCCAGTCCTTCCACGGTATCCGCGGGCAACGGAATGCCGTGCTCGTCCGCCAGCTCCAGGATGGTCTGCAGGCGAATACTGCCGTCGAGGTGACGATGGAGCTCACACAAAGGGAGATGCTTGTAAATCATAGGTTCAGCTCCAGGGCGCATGATCGGTTTGGCCTGGGATACTCAGCGCGCCACTGGCTCGCCAAGGG
>WTJD01000100.1 GCA_011524975.1 Lysobacterales bacterium | reverse complement strand
ATTCATGTCCAAGCTGAAATCTGAACGGAACAGACAGCGCTTCTGCCGTGGCCAGCGTTTGGCGCTACAGGCGTTGTTGTTGGCGTGGGCCGCATGGTCCGGTCCTGCGATGGCATCCGGTGCCGCTGCATTGGAGACGTCCCCGGCCAGGCTTGAACTGGCCGCCGTGGAGCGGGTATTTGACGGCATGGTGGAGGCGGTCAACCAGGCCACGGTCTCGGCGCAGACAGCGGGGCGTATCGCCGAGGTTGCCTATGACGTGGATGATTTCGTGGAAGCGGGTGCCATTTTGTTTCGCTTCACGGATGTCGAACAGCAGTCAGACCTGCGTAGTGCGCAGGCGCAACAAGCCGAAGCAGAGGCCCTGTTGAACGAAGCCGAGGAAGAATACCGGCGCGCTCAAAACCTGCAGGCACGCGGACTCGGCTCCCAACGAGATCTGGATCGGGCGCTTGCGGCCCGTGAGTCAGCCGCAGCCCGGGTGCAAGTGGCCGAATCCGCCGTCTCAGCCGCACGTCAGCAACTGGACTACACCGTGATCAGGGCGCCTTATGCCGGAATCGTTACGGCCAGGCACGTTGAAGCGGGTGAAACCGTCACCCCGGGACAGCCGCTGATATCGGGAATTTCACTGGAACAGCTTCGGGTAGTGGTCGACTTGCCCCAGTCCGTGGCGATTGAAGTGCGCAAGGCGCCGAAGGCCGTCGTATTCACGTCCGAGGGCCGGATCGAGGCGGCCAGGGTGACGATTTTTCCCACTGCTGATGCAGTGACCAACACCTTCCGCGTCCGCCTTGAAATGCCGGATGGCCAGTACGGCCTGTACCCCGGAATGTTCGTGAAGTCCGCTTTTCCGGTGGGTCAGTCGGAGCGCCTTCTGGTGCCTGCCGATGCCGTGTTTTATCGCAGCGAGGTTTCCGCAGTCTACGTGGTCAGCGAAGAGCGTGTGCGTTTACGCCAGGTGCGTCCAGGACAGCGCATTGGGGACCGGGTAGAGATACTGGCCGGTCTCCGGCCCGGCGAGCGGGTCGCGCTCGACCCCGTCAGGGCCGGCATTGTGGCCAAAACCATCAAGGTTTCCAGCAATGAGTGAGCGCCTCGGTATCTCGGGCCGTATCGCCGGACATTTCCAGGACAACGAGCTGACGCCGCTATTGGCGCTGGCGGCCCTTCTGCTGGGTCTGTTCGCCGTGCTGGTGACACCGCGTGAGGAGGAGCCGCAAATTGACGTGACGTTTGCCAACGTGTTTGTCCCCTTCCCCGGCGCCAGCGCCATCGAGGTGGAAAACCTGGTGGCCATCCCCATGGAGCAGGTGCTGGCGGAAATCGAACGGGTTGAACATGTCTACTCTGTTTCACGCCCCGGCATGGCGGTATTCACCGTGCAATTCGAGGTGGGCGAAGCCCGCAACGTGGCACTGGTCCGGCTGTATAACGCCATTTATTCCAACCAGGACTGGCGCCCCCACAACCTGGGCACCGGCCCGCCTCTGGTCAAACCCAAAGGTATCGACGACGTGCCCATCGTCAGCGTGACGCTATGGACCGAGGATGAAGAGCGTGGCGGCCATGACCTGTTGAAAGTGGCGCACAGCCTGGAAGCGGAACTCAAACGTGTCTCAGGCACCCGGGATGTATATTCCATAGGCGGTGCCCAGGACATCGTGCATGTTGAACTGGACCCGCAACGCGTATCTGGATTCGGCCTCACTCTGGATGACCTGCGCCAGGCTCTGACCGCGGGCAATGAGGTCCGCCACGCAGGCGCGTTGGTTTCCAGCGGTGAACGGATCCCCGTACAGGTCGGCACATTTCTGTCCAGCCAGGAGGATGTGGCCGGACTGGTGGTCGGGGTTTTCAATGACCGGCCGGTTTACCTGAGTGATATCGCTACGGTCAGGGGCGGTGCGGATCAACCGGATCAGTACAGCTGGTTCGCCACCGGCCCGGCCGCATCGGCCAAAGCCGTTGCCTATGCGCCGGCTGTAACCATGGCCATCGCCAAGAAGCCCGGCACCAATGCCGCCCGCATCGCAGACGCGGTGATCGAGCGGCTGGACCAGCTGCGCGCCACCCATATTCCGGACGGGGTCGAGCTCAGCATTACCCGCAACTACGGCAAGACCGCCAACGACAAGGCTATCAAGCTGATCAGCAAACTCGCTTTTGCCACCGCCTCGGTCATCGGGTTGGTGTTACTTACCCTGGGCTGGCGCGAAGCCGTGATCGTGGGCGCTGCGGTCATTGTCACACTGATGATCACGTTGTTTGCCTCCTGGGCCTACGGCTTTACCATCAATCGCGTTTCGCTGTTTGCGCTTATATTTTCCATCGGAATACTGGTTGATGACGCCATCGTGGTGGTGGAGAACATCCATCGCCATCGAAAGATCCACCCGGGGCCATTAAAGGCCGTGATACCCGGCGCGGTGGACGAAGTAGGCGGTCCCACAATACTGGCCACGTTCACAGTCATCGCGGCATTGCTGCCTATGGCATTTGTTACCGGCCTGATGGGTCCGTACATGAGCCCCATACCCATCAACGCGTCCATGGGCATGCTGTTTTCACTGGCGATCGCCCTGATCCTGACGCCGTGGATGAGCAACCGCCTGCTGGGCCAGCACCAGGATCACCCCGGGGCACCGGACCAAACCGAGACTCCACTGCATCATTTTTTCCAGCGCCTCATGACGCCATTCCTGCGCCAGGGTGAGGGTAAAAAATCCCGCACCCTGTTGTACGGCGGATTGCTTGGATTGATCGTCCTCGCTGTGGGCCTCGTGGCTTTGCAAGCGGTGGTCCTCAAGATGCTGCCGTTCGACAACAAATCGGAGTTCCAGGTGGTGGTTGACCTGCCCGAGGGGAGCCCGGCGGAGCGAACCGCCGAGGTCATGAGCGAACTGACAGGGATCATCGAGACCGTACCGGAAGTGACCGATTACCAGGTGTATGTTGGCATGGCCGCTCCGATCAATTTCAACGGTCTGGTTCGGCAGTACTACCTCAGGGAAGACCCCAACATGGGCGATATTCAGGTCAACTTGCTGAATAAAGCGGATCGGGATCGCTCCAGTCACGAGATCGCCTCCGACATCCGTCCGGCGCTTTCGGCGGCAGGTGAACGGCATGGCGCCTCGGTCAAAGTGGTCGAGGTGCCACCCGGCCCGCCGGTCATGTCTCCGATCGTCGCCGAGGTCTACGGGCCTGATTACGAAGGGCAAAAGGCATTGGCCCGACGGTTGGAGGCTACCTATCGCGATACCAGCGATATCGTCGATATCGACACCAGCGTCGAGGCTGATGCCAGGCGCTATGTGTTGGAGGTGGATCGTCAGCGCGCGGCCATTCTCGGCGTTTCCCAGCAGCAGGTTTCCAGCAGCCTGGCCATGGCCCTGGGCGGAGAGGACGTGACATTCATTCACCAGGCCCGCGAGCGGGAGCCCATCCCGGTTCGCCTGGAGGCGCCGGTGGCGGAAAAGGCGGACATCGATGGATTGCTCGCGCTCGAGGTCCGTAGCCGCAAAGGCGCGTCCGTGCCGGTGTCCGAATTTGCAGGGGTGGTGGAACGCCCCTGGGATGACGCCATCATTCACAAGGACCTGCTGCCAGTGGTCTTTGTCAATGCCGACATGGCCGGTGACCTGGACAGTCCGCTGTACGGCATGTTCGAGCTATCTCACCGTATCGATGAACTCGAAGTGGCCGGCGAGACCTTGGAGCAGCGCTATATCAGCCAGCCGGAGAACCCCTATTACTACTCGCTCAAGTGGGACGGCGAGTGGCAGATCACCTACGAGACCTTCCGTGACATGGGCATTGCCTACGCCGTTGGCCTGATACTGATCTTCCTGCTGGTGGTGGCGCAGTTCCGTTCTTATCTGCTGCCATTGGTCATCATGGCGCCGATTCCGCTGACGGTGATCGGCGTGATGCCTGGCCACGCGCTGCTGGGCGCCCAGTTCACCGCCACATCGATGATCGGCATGATCGCACTGGCCGGCATCATCG
>WTJD01000221.1 GCA_011524975.1 Lysobacterales bacterium | reverse complement strand
ACCGCCGACCTCTACAATGCCATTGTAGCGCTCTCCCAGCTGAGCTATAGCCCCTGGAAAGGCGCGCAATGTTACTGAGTCTGTCACCGACTGTCAACGTGGTCGCACTACATTGCAGAAACCGGCTCAGGGGCCGCAGCCCTGTCATCTGCGCAGGTTTCCACAGGCCGCATCGTGTCGACGCTGTGACCCTGCTGCAACAGGTAGCCCAGCCACTTGTCCAGCGCCAGGTTTTGCCGCCAGCATCGCTGCATCAAGGGCCGCCGCGGATACCAGGGATGCGCCGATCTTCGAAACCCCTGCTCCGGGTTGAAAGAGGTCACCTCGGCCATCCGTGCGTCACGGTACAGGCGGATGTGCGCATCCGGGGCGTATTTATCCGCCTCCCCACTGGGGAAAGCATAGGTCAGCCGAATAAACTGGGTATATCGATGCCGCTCCAGTACGTCCATCCTCAATAATGGCGAACCGCGCACGCTGGACGCGAATACGTCGTGCAGGGTCACATCCGCCGGGATCAGCAGCTGCAGCTGCCGGAAAATCTCTTCCTGGATGTCCTGCAGCCGCTTGAGACCGGGTGCCAGGAACGCGCCTCGCTTTTCGCCGAATGAAACCATGGCTCAAAAGCATACACAGGCGGCGGGATATGGGGCAAGGCGGACAGGGCAGCCGTGTGGGCTAGTCTGTACCGGAAAACGCGCCCATAAACTGACGGTAATGCTTGAGCTCCGCAATGGAATCCCGGATATCCGCCAGCGCAAGGTGCTCGCCTTGCTTTTCCAAACCGGCCAGGACGGCTGGATTCCAACGCCGCGCCAATTCCTTCAGGGTGCTGACATCCAGGTTCCGGTAATGAAACCAGCCCTCCAGTTCCGGCATCAGCCGATGCATGAACCGCCGGTCCTGGCAGATGCTGTTGCCGCACATCGGTGAGCGCCCCCGGTGTGTCCAGGATTTGAGAAAACCCAGCGTCCCCTGCTCTGCCTCCTCCATGGAAACGCCCTCCTCCAACACCCGCTGCCACAATCCAGACTTGCTGTGCTGCTCGGTATTCCAGGCATCCATCGACTGCAGCCGCTCAAGGGGGTGTGCAATCGCATATACCGGGCCCTCGGCCAGCTCGTTGAGCTGCGCATCCGTGACGATGGTGGCGATTTCGAGTATGGAGTCCGCTGCGGTATCGAGCCCGGTCATTTCGAGATCGATCCAGATCAGGTGGGTTTCCTTGGCGATAGGCATGAATCAGGCTCCGGTAAGCACAGGCAGCATCATACTCAGGCTTTCAGGTCAGCGCCATGCGCCCAAGCAGCCCCCAGCGGCTACAATAGGCGACATGAATCAGGGTTTTGCTTGCCATTCGGGGGCTGAGCTTCCGTGACCGAAGTCATTGAGGGCCGCGTGCGCGTCTCCTATGGCAGCCACGGCATCATTCAATTGCGCGACGGACGCCAGGTGACGGTCAAATACCGGCGGCAGGTTGGGCGGCCTTTTTGTGGTGATGAGGTCTCAGTTTCACTGCTCCAGGGCTCGGAAGGCGTCGTCACAGAGATTCACCCCCGCAAAAACCAGTTTGTTCGTGCCGACGCCCAGCAGCGGACCAGCACGGTCGCAGCCAATCTCGACCAGGTGCTGATCGTGATCTCACCCAGGCCCCTGCCCTCCCGCGACCTGGTGGAGCGGTATCTGCTCGCTGTTCACAGCCTCGACATTGAGCCCGTGATCGTACTGAACAAGGCAGAGTTGCCGATCTCCGGCGATTCTTCAGCGGGCGAAGAGGTGATCAACCGGCTCGATGAATACCGTGAGCTCGGTTATCCCGTGATCAGGACGTCATGCAAGGGACACCCGGGTATCGAGGGGCTGTTGCCGCTGCTCTCGAACAAAACCAGCATCCTGGTCGGACAATCGGGCGTTGGCAAATCATCTTTGGTCAGACAGATTCTGCCGGACCTCGACATTCAGACAGGCGCGCTATCGCATTCCACCGGGAAGGGACGCCACACGACGACCACGACCATTCTCTATGACCTGCCCGAAAACGGAAGCCTGCTCGATTCCCCTGGCGTCTGGGAATACGGGCTGTGGAAGCTCGGCCCAGAAGAGATCGCGCGCGGATTCATCGAATTCAGGCCGTTCAGCGGCCATTGCCGGTTCAACGACTGCCGTCACACCAGTGAACCAGGTTGCGCGATCAAAAAAGCCCTCGAGGCGGGCCACATCCGGGCCTGGCGTTACGCAGCCTATACCAGGATACTGGCGCAAAATAACGCTTGAGCTTCGTCTATCGCAACGCGCGGTGTGCTATCCTCTGGAAGGATACAAATACCCGGAGCAAAATCATGACAAGGATTGTTTTTATTGCCATTTTGCTGATCGCAGCCGGATTCGCCCAGGCGGATGTGCTGATACTGGACGAAGTGCGCCAGGTTGAGCGCATGGAGCTTCCGCGCAACGGCCAGGACATGGCTGCTGTCGAAAACGATTTCGGCGCGCCTGATCAGCGCCATAGCGCCGTCGGCGAGCCCCCTATCACCCGCTGGGATTACGAAGACTACAGCGTTTACTTCGAACATGACCTGGTGCTGTTCACCGTGCTGCGCGAAGGCGCGGTCATCGAAAAGGGCTGACCTTTCCCCTCGCTGGCTGCCTGCATCAATGATTCGGGCAGCGCAGCACTGCCACAACCCGCTCGGGTGCGCTATCCTTTGGCCCTTTGGCCGGAATCACCCCAATGACTGAACCCTCCTGTGCCGAACCCGCGGCGTTTGGCGTGGAACAACAGCCGCTCCGGGAGATCGAGCGCGACGGCGTGTTCTATACCCTGCTGGGTACGGCACATGTCTCACGCGCCAGCATGGAGGCGGTGACAGAACTCGCAGCCAGCGGGCAGTTCGACATCGTGGCCGTGGAACTGTGCCCGTCCAGGCTGGAAGCACTGACCCGCAAAGACAAGTGGGAAAACCTGGATCTCTACAAGGTGATTCGCGAAGGTAAGGCGGGGCTGGTCATGGCCAACCTGGCATTGGGCGGCTACCAGAGGCGCATCGCAGATCAGTTCGGCATCGAACCAGGCGCCGAACTGAAGGCGGCAGCCAGTGCCGCAAAAGAACACGGCCTGCCGCTGCAGTTGATCGATCGTGACCTGGCCACCACTTTGAAACGCAGCTATCGAAGCGTGCCGTGGTACAAACGCCTGTACCTGACCAGCGGCCTGCTGCTCAGCTCCGTCTCGTCAGAAGAAATCGACGAGGAAGCCATCGAGCGCCTCAAGGAAGGCGACATTCTTGAATCCACCTTCACCGAGTTTGCCGAGCAGTCCCCGGAACTCTACGCGGCGCTGATCGACGAAAGAGATCGATTCATGGCCGCTCGATTGAGGGATGAGAACCGAAATCACGCCGGCAGCAAGGTGCTGGTGGTGGTGGGCGCCGGCCACCTGGAGGGCCTGGCGAGTTACCTGGCCGAGGCGCAAGAAGACCCTCAAGAGCAGGTCGAAACACTGGCCGCGCTGCCTCCGCGCAGCCTGTGGCCAAAACTGATCCCCTGGGCCATCTTGGCCCTCGTGCTCACCGGATTTTTCATTGGTTTTTCCCGCAGCCCGGAACTTGGTCTCAGGCTGGTCGCGATTTGGGTCGTTATCAATGGCGGCCTCGCCGCCCTTGGCGCCCTGCTCGCCCGGGCGCACCCGCTCACCGTGGTCAGCGCCATGCTGGCCGCGCCGTTGACCTCGCTCAACCCTGCGGTCGCGGCGGGCATGGTCACGGGGCTGGTCGAGTCATGGCTGCGCAAGCCGAAAGTCTCGGACCTGGAGCAACTCCATGCCGATGCCATGACACTCAAGGGCTGGTATGCCAATCCCGCCACGCGAATCCTGCTGGTGTTCCTGTTTTCCAACTTCGGCTCGGCCATTGGCACGTGGGTGGCCGGCTTCCGAATATTCAACGTCCTCAGTTAAAATTCGGGCATGATCCGCATCGGCCCCTACCTGCTGGACAACATCCTGTCGCTCGCCCCCATGGCGGGCGTCACCGATTTGCCGTTTCGGCTTCTGTGCCGACGCCTCGGGGCAGGCTATGTCGTCAGCGAGATGGTGCACAGCGATCCGCGCCTGCGCGGCACGCGCAAGTCGCTGCTGCGCCGAAACCACGAAGGCGAAGCAGCACCTGTGGCCGTCCAGATTGCGGGCGGAGATCCCGCCTGGTTGGCCGATGCCGCAGCCTACAACTGTGAGCACGGCGCGCAGATCATCGATATCAATATGGGCTGCCCGGCCAAGAAAGTATGCAACCGCGCCGCCGGCTCCGCCCTGCTGAGTGACGAGGCGCTCGTCGCCCGTATTCTGCGCTCAGTGGTTAACGCCGTGCCGGCGCCCGTCACCCTTAAGATCCGCACGGGCCCCTCCCCCGATCAACGCAACGGCGTGAGAATAGCGCGCATGGCAGAGGATGAAGGTATCGCCGCCCTGGCCGTGCATGGCCGGACCCGCGCGGACCGCTTTAACGGACATGCCGAGTACGCGACCATACGCCGGATCTGCGAGGCAGTCTCCATCCCGGTGTTCGCCAACGGTGATATCTGCACCCCCCAGGAAGCCCGGCATGTCCTGAACACAACCGGCGCGGATGGCCTGATGATCGGCCGCGGGGCGCAGGGCAATCCCTGGATATTCAGGCAGGTTTTGCATTACCTCGAGACCGGTCGCATATTGGCTCCGCCCCGCCCCGATGAAGTACACCGTGTGCTGATCGAGCATCTGCGGGGCTTGCATGCGTTCTACGGCGAACACCAGGGCGTCAGGGTGGCCCGCAAGCATTTTGGCTGGTACCTGAAACAGCGTCCGGGCGGACAGGAACTGCGCAACCAGTTGGTCCGCGTACGAGCGGGCGATGAGCAGATCGAGTTGATTGACGCCTATTTTGGCGCACAGGCGCAACGAGCCGCCTGATCATTCCATCGAGGCAGGCACACGTCAGCCTCCAAGCACAACAAGAACCTAAAAAGTGAACTGGAAAAATTCATTATTTAAGCCCAGGTGGCGACATAAGCATTCGAGCATCCGCAACGAGGCGGTCAAAACCGGGCAGGAGCCCGAGCTGCTTCAGGCCATGTTCGATATCGCCACGGAGGATGAAGATGTCGAAGTGCGGATATCCGCTTCGCGCAGGCTGACAGATCCCCTCCAGATTATCGAGGCCTTGGGGCGGGAAGAAACAGATGCCGTACGATCGGCTTTGTCCGACCGTCTGAAGCACCTTCTGCTGCATCCCGATGACGCCGATGGCGGATCCGATTCGAGACAGCAGGCCGTGGCGCATATCGACAGCCGTGACCTGCTGGAGGCGATCGCTGCCTCAGCACCCGAGGTCAGCCTGCGCCGAATCGCGCTGGAGAAGACCGCGCGGCCTGGCTTCCTGGGCGATCGCGCGATCCATGACACGGACCCCGAGCTGAGACGATACGCCGCTGGTCTCATTCAGCAACATTCCACGCTCAGGCGCGTCATCGAAGCCACGAGAAAAACCGACAAGCAGCTTCATAGCGAGCTTTCGAACCGCCTGCACCGCGAATTGCTCGCAGCCGGGGACCCGCAAGCCATCAGGCAGGAGGCCTTGCATCTGTGCCAGTCCGTGGAAACGCGCTTACATCAAGCACCGGCTACCGATGAGGCCGATATCCAGTCCATGGAGCAACGCTGGAAAGCGCTGGGTCCTAACCCACCCGCTGAGTTGGCCAGCCGTTTTGCGGCCGATCTGCAAAGATTGCGCTCACCCGCACCCGCACCGCGGCAAGCACCCCCTGAGGATGAACCGCCCCCAGCCGCTCCGGTCGTCGCAACTGCGCCGCAGCAGGACAAGCCGGCAGAAAACACCGCCGAGGGGCCGGATCGTGAACCAGGCGATATCCACCCCGACCTGCAGGCTGCCTGGGATGCGATCGATACGGCCGCGCAGCACAAGCGTCCCCCGGCCAGCCGAAAGATCGACTCCCTCTCCCGGGCCTGGGAGCGCGCACGATCGGCCGTAAAAGATTTCACCAACGCGGAAGAAGAACTGCAAACCCGCGTCATCGACGCTATCGAGCAGCTCCGCACCGGCGCGCAAGCATTGCGCGACCAGCGCGAACAATGGCTCGCCCAGGCAGACGAGCACCTGTCTTCGATGAAGGCCGCGCTGGACGCCGGCGAACTGCACAGCGCGCTCGAACATCGAGCCGCGTTGCAGAAACTCAAAGAATCACTGTCCGGGTCTCGCGAATGGAAAGCCATCCAGTCCAAGCTCTCCGGCGCCCTGGGACGCCTGCGCGAATTGCGCGACTGGCATCATTGGGCCAATGACAAGATCCGCAAACGCCTGATCACAGAGATGGAAGCGCTGCCGGGCGCGGGGCTCCATCCTGACGCCGTCCTCGACCGAATCAAAGCGCTACAGTCGGAATGGAAAACGCTGGAGGCCAGCGAGCAGATTCCCGGCGATCGACACTACGCCGCCGCGCCATGGATGTGGCGAAAATTCAACGCGGCAGGCAAGTCGGCCTTTGAGCTGACCAAACCTTACCTGGACAAGCGCAGTGAACTCCGGTCCAGGAACCTGGAAGAAATCCAGCGAGCAGCCAGGGAACTCATTGACCTGTGCGACCAGAAAGCCGGTGATTTGCGGCAGGTGAACTGGCAGGCAGGCAAAGTGCGTAAAGCCTTGGGCGAACTCGACGCCATCCCCGGCAAGCAGCGCCAAAAAACCGCAGAACTACTGAAACAGGCGCTGGGACGGGCCAATGACCTGAAGCAGGGTCATTATTCAGAGATCGAGAAACGTAAACTGAAGCTGGTGCGTGAAGCCTCTCAGCTTAAGCACATGACTGATCGAGACGAGGCCATTGCGCGAGCCAAATACCTGCAATCGCAATGGAAGTCCGCCGGCAGCCTGTGGCGCAGCCGGGACAACGAGCTCTGGCAACAGTTCCGGGAGCCTATCGAACCGCTGTTTGCCGACCTTGAAGCCGAACGGGAATCCGCCCGCGCCGAGCAGGCAGAGCGAACGGCCGGCCAGGAGCAACTCTGCGTTCAGTTGGAATCCCTGCTGCAGACCGAAGACGAACAGCTCGCCGAGCAGCTGGGTCGCGTCCAGGGGCTGGCAGATGAATGGCAGCATTACCGAAAGCCGGACCGCCGCCTCAAGGCGCGGTTCGACAAGGCGCACTCGGCTGTTCAAGACCGGATCAACGCTTATCAACAAGCGGCGGCCCGGGAACAAAAAGCACGCTGGTGGAAAAAGTCTGAATTGCTGCACCAGGCAGAGTCTGCCAACACCGGCGGCAGGCTGGATAAAGCGCAGCTTGGCAAGCTCACGGCCGAGTGGGCTAAACTCACAGGCACAGCCCACCCCATCGATGAGGCTTTGGACGCGCGGTTTGCGGCGCTGGGAGAGCTTGATGGCGCCCCCGGGGCCAGGAGTGAGCCCGAAATACTGGAGTCCGCGCGCAGGATCTGCATCAGCCTGGAGTACCTCGCAGGTATTTCCAGCCCGGAGGAGGAAAAGGAAACGCGCATGCAATACCAGGTGGAACGCCTGTCTGCTTCCATGACGGGTGAGCGTGAACGCGTTCCGGCGGTGGAAGAAGCCCGCCAGTTGGAGCAGGACTGGCTGTTGCACGAATATATTCCGGAGCCTCACTACCCTGAATTTGAGCAGAGAGTGCGCAATGCTCTATCTAATATATTAGAGGAATAAAGTTTGTTATCTATCAGAATAATAACGATATTTATAACATTAATTATCGGCGCCACGCCGCTGATCGCCTGGGGTGACAACACCGGGCCCGAATTGGCGGGCACCTGGCTCTCAGTGCTGCCGCCGGTGGTCGCCATTCTCGTGGCGCTGGTTTTCAAGCGGGTCATACCGGCGCTTTTCACCGGCGTTTTCCTGGGTGCCTGGCTGATCGAAGGCTTGACCGTCAAAGGCTTCTGGATCGGGCTGCTCTCCAGTTTCGAAATCTACGTGGTCAACGCCCTGGCGAATCGGGACCATACCGCCATCATCCTGTTCTCACTGATGATCGGTGGCATGGTGGGCATTATTTCCCGTAATGGCGGCATGCAGGGCATCGTCAATGCCATTATCCGCTGGGCCGATTCGGTGCGCCACGCCAGCCTGGCAACGGCCGCCATGGGGCTGGCGATATTCTTCGATGACTACGCCAACACGCTGGTTGTCGGCAATACCATGCGGCCGGTTACTGATTCCAACCGAATTTCCAGGCAAAAGCTGGCTTACATTGTCGACTCGACGGCAGCGCCCGTGGCCTGCATCGCGCTGGTCACCACCTGGATCGGTTACGAGGTCGGCCTGATCGGCGACGCGCTGGAGCGCATGTCTGGGCTGCAAATGGATGCCTACCTGTTGTTTTTGAACACCCTGGCGTACAGTTTTTATCCCGTGCTCGCCATCCTGTTCGTGTTCATGATCGCTCTGACGGGGCGTGACTTCGGCCCCATGCTGGCTGCAGAGCAGGAAGCGCGCCAGCAGCAAGCCCCCGATGACGATCACCTGGACGTCGATCAGGACAACGACAGTGCGCCCATCGAGCCGGTCAAGGGAAAGCCGCAGCGCGCCATCAACGCCATCTTGCCGGTGAGCGTTTTGATCGTGGGCGTGCTCAGCGGTTTGTACGTCACCGGCCTCTCCAGCGTCGAGGTCGAGGACCCCTCATTGCGGGACATCATTGGCTCCGCGGATTCCTATCGCGCCCTGCTCTGGGCATCGTTTCTGGGCGTGTTGACAGCCGCCCTGCTTTCGATCGGGCAACGCATTCTGGACCTGGAACAGGTGGTCAATGCCTGGTATCGCGGACTCCGCTCGATGCTGATGGCACTGATCATCCTGATTCTTGCCTGGGCATTGGGTGAAACCACCGACCTGCTTGCCACGGCGGATTTCCTGGTATCGGTGCTGGGTGACAAGCTGCCGGCTTTCGCAGTTCCGACCATCGTGTTTCTGCTCGCCGCCGCCACGGCTTTCGCCACCGGCAGCAGCTGGGGCGCAATGGGTATCCTGATACCCCTGATCATGCCGCTGACCTGGGCCATCCTGCAGACCCAGGGAATGGGTGATCCGGAGCATTTGCACATACTTTATTCCGCGGTGGCATCGGTACTGGCCGGCGCGGTTTGGGGCGACCACTGCTCGCCGATCTCAGACACCACCATTTTGTCTTCGCTGGCATCGGGCTGCGACCATATCGAGCATGTACGCACCCAGCTACCGTATGCGTTCATGGTCGGCCTCACCGCGCTGATGCTGGGCTCGTTGCCGGTCGCCCTGGGCATGGCGTGGTGGATGGGCATGCTGCTGGGCGCCGTGGTTCTGTTTGTCATGTTGAGGCTGTTTGGCACCCAAACTGAGCAGTGAAAGCGGCAGCGGTCGCCCACTTGCCGGATTTCCGACATTTGGTTACCCTTCGCGCCCGTCCGCAGCATAGCCCCCCAGAGCCGTGAAACTGCCCATAAGCCAGGCCCGGATTAAAAGCGCCCATCAGCAGCAGTGGCTTGGGCTGGCAGGCAGCAGCCTCTCGTTGGCCCTGTCCAGGGCCTGTCAGGCGCATCCCGGGCTGACGCTGCTGGTCGCAAGATCCAGTCACCAGGCGCAGCTCATACATCGCGATCTGACACTGCTCGGGGCGGAGGACCTGCCCCTGGTGCTGTTCCCGGACCGGGAGACCTTGCCCTACGATACCTATTCAGCGCATCCGGACATCGCCTCCGACCGGCTATCGGCGCTTTCACGCATGGCGGGATTGGACCGGGGTATCATCATTGCCTCGGCACCCGCCCTGTTACAGCGCCTGCCTCCGCGGCCTTTTGTTCTGGGCAGGGCCATTGACCTCGCGCCCGGGCAAACCCTTTCTATCAGCCGGTTTCGTGAGCAGCTGCTCCAGGCCGGTTATGAAAAGTCTGACCAGGTTTACCAAAGCGGACAGTTCTCAGTTCGAGGCTCCGTCATCGACCTGTATCCCTCCGGTTCGCCAGCGCCATTGCGGATCGATCTGTTTGACGAGGAAATTGAAAGCATTCGCGAGTTTGATCCGGAGAGCCAGCGCTCAACCCGGGACCTGGACGGCCTCAACCTGGTTCCCGCACGCGAATACCCCTGCGACACATTCGCCATGGACGCGTTCCGCAAGGCGTTCCGTTATCGCTTCGCGGTTGATACACGCAAGGTGATGCTCTACCAGGACCTGAGAAAAGGCGTCCATCCCCAGGGGCTGGAGCATTACCTGCCGCTTTTTTTTGAGCAAACCGACACGCTGCTCGATTATCTGAAGGCCCCTCCACTGCTGCTGTTGCAAGAGGGCTGCGAGAAGGCCATGGAGCGTTTCGAGGCGCAAACGCTGGAGCGCTGGGAACAGCGACGACATGATGTCGAACGACCTATTCTCGAACCCGCCGAGTTGTACCTGAAAACCTCCCAGCAGTTAGACGGGTGGTCGGCCATGCCTCGACTGTTACTGGGCGGAGCCACCCAAAACGAAGCCGACCCAGCGCTTTTTGACACGCAGCTACCGCCCCAGCTGAACCTCGGCGACCGTCAACAGGGAGCCGGCGGAGGTCTGGAACATTTCCTGGATGAATTTTCCGGGCGGGTGCTGTTTGCCGCCGACACCCCGGGACGGCGTGAATACCTGTCCGATGCCCTTGGCGCCATGAACGTGGACGTCGAGCGCTTCGACAGCTGGCAGGCGTTTGTCGACGCCCCCGGCCGTCTGGGTCTTGCCATCCTGCCTATTGAAGAAGGGTTCGTGCTGGGCGATGAACTGGCCGTACTCACCGAATCCCAGCTGTTTGGTGGCCGCGCACGTACGACCGAGGTGCGAGAACGGGCGGCCAGAGACCCGGAATCGATCATCAGGGACCTGACCGACCTCGCTGAGGGTGCGCCGGTCGTGCATGAAGATCATGGCGTGGGCAGATACCAGGGGCTGGAAGTACTGGACATCGATCAACGGCCCGCCGAATTCCTGATGCTGGAATATGCCGATGGCGACAAGCTCTATGTGCCTGTGTCCTCGCTGCATCTCATCAGCCGCTACACCGGCGCATCGACAGAACAGGCGCCCATGCACCGACTGGGCGGCGAGCAATGGGAGAAAGTGCGCAAGCGCGCGGCCGAAAAGGTTCGGGATGTCGCCGCAGAGTTGCTCGACCTGTATGCCCGCAGGCAGGCGCGGGAAGGTTTCAGCTTTGAACTCGATCAGCGGCTGTACGTGGAATTTTGCGCGGGTTTTCCGTTCGAGGAGACCCTCGACCAGCAAAACGCCATCGATGCCGTCCTGGCGGATATGGCCTCGACGCAGCCCATGGATCGCGTGGTCTGCGGTGATGTGGGGTTCGGAAAAACCGAAGTCGCCCTGCGCGCCGCGTTCATGGCGGTCCAGGGCGGGCGTCAGGTTGCACTGCTGGTGCCCACCACCCTGCTGGCGCAGCAGCATTACGCGACGTTTTCAGACCGTTTTGCGGACTGGCCGGTGCGCATCGAATTGCTGTCCCGGTTCCGCAGCGCCAAAGAAGTCGATACCGCGCTGGAGCGATTGAATGATGGCCAGGTCGATATCGTGATCGGCACCCATCGCCTGCTTCAGCGTGATATCGCATTCGACCGGCTGGGACTGGTCATTATTGACGAGGAGCAGAGATTTGGCGTCCGGCAGAAAGAGCGGCTGAAACAGCTACGCTCGGAAGTTGACCTTCTTACCCTGACCGCGACACCGATCCCGCGCACGCTCAACATGGCCATGTCGGGCATTCGCGATCTGTCCATCATCGCCACACCGCCCGCGCGTCGAATGGCGGTTAAAACCCTTCTGGTGCAGTGGGACAACGCTATCCTGCGGGAAGCCATACAGCGCGAGCTGCAGCGGGGCGGCCAGGTTTTTTTCCTGCACAACGAAGTGCGCGATATCGAGCGTATCGCCCGCGAGGTGACAGAGCTGGTGCCCGAAGCGCGTGTCGAGGTGGCGCACGGGCAGATGAAAGAGCGGGAGCTGGAGCGGGTGATGCTGGATTTCTATCGCCAGCGTTTCAATGTGCTGGTCTGCACCACCATCATTGAGAACGGCATTGACGTGCCCACAGCCAACACCATTATCGTTCATCGGGCAGACCGCTTCGGGCTGGCGCAACTGCACCAGCTTCGTGGGCGTGTGGGACGCTCGCATCATCTGGCCTACGCCTACCTCGTGGTCCCTGATCAACGCGCCATGACCAGTGACGCCCGCAAGCGCCTGGATGCCATTGCCTCGCTGGAGGAGCTGGGCGCGGGCTTCACCCTGGCCACACACGACCTGGAAATTCGCGGCGCCGGCGAGTTGCTTGGCGAGGGACAGAGCGGCCAGATTCAGCAGATCGGGTTCAGCCTGTACAGCGAGTACCTGCGGCGGGCGGTTAGCGCCCTGCAGGCGGGTAAAGAGCCGGATGAGGATCTGACCCGGGAACAGCTGACCGAAGTGGAAATGCACCTGCCCGCGCTGATCCCGGAGGACTATCTCGCCGACGTGCACGCACGGCTGACGCTATACAAACGCATTGCCAGCGCCGGGGAAGAACATGAGCTGCGCGAGCTCCAGGTGGAGATGATTGACCGGTTCGGGCTGCTGCCGGAGCCGATTCAAAACCTGTTCGAAGTGACCCGGCTGCGTCAGCGCGCCCGGTCGCTGGGCATTTCACGTATCGATGTCGGCGAGCAAGGCGGAAGCCTGGAGTTCCGACCCGACACCGTGGCCGATCCGGATCGGCTTTTGGCGTTGATGACGAGCCAACCGGGCCGATACCGGATGGCGGGCCCCCGGCGACTGCTTCTCCGCCTGGATGGCGCCGATAACAAGGAGCGGTTACTGCTGACGGCCGAACTGCTGGACGAACTGGCGCCCGGGCTCGATGAACACTCATGAAAAATTCTCCCGGACAGGTCACAATATCGGGATGAACGCGTTCCGCGCGATAACCCGCATACAACGAATGGCCCTGTGTTGCCTGCTGGCGATGCCGGCCACGGTGGCGTGGGCGGAGCGCGGTGTTTATCGGGTCGAGATCCTGGTCTTTCGTCACAATCAGTCTGAGCACAACCCGGTGGAGAGCGCCGAGCTGAGCTACTTCCCTGGCGCGTGGCGTTTGTTCGAGGAGCGCGCAGTCATCTATCCGGAAGACCCCGCGCCGCTGGGGGTGATGAGTGACCGCATGCGCGACGCGTGGCGACGGCTCGAGCGCAGTGATGCCTACCAGCCGCTCTATATGCAGGCCTGGGAGCAATCGAGAACCGACTACCACCCACCGGTGCGCGTACATGATGACCGCGTGATGTTTGAGCGTATCGTGTTGCCGGAGGCGGCCGACATCGACCTGACGGCACCGGATTTCTTCGCACCCTATCGCCAGCGCTATCATCAGCTGGATGGCACGGCCCAGCTACGGAGATCTCGATTTCTGCACCTGGAGTTTGATCTCGAGTTCAGGCTTGAGCTGATTTCTGCCAAACCCGAAGAACTGCCCGAAAATGGGATACCGGCTGACATGACATTGACTCCCGTTGAGCCGCTGCCGGCCGCCAGTGAACGACCGGGCGAGCCGGTATTCGCTCTTCTTGAGCCGGCAAGCGACGAAGAGACCGTTGATGGACCGGAGCCTCTGCTCAACTGGCGCCCTCCCCCTCCGCTGTCCTCGCCGATGCCCGATGCCAATCCCGCCGTGCCCGGGGCCCTGCTCTATCGATTACGCGAATCAAGAC
>WTJD01000293.1 GCA_011524975.1 Lysobacterales bacterium | reverse complement strand
TAGGTGTAGAAGACGGCAATGATGATGATGGCCATCAGATCGTCGATCACCGCGACGGTGGCCAGGAAGATTTTCAGTGATATGGGCACGCGGCTGCCCATCAGGGTCAGAACGGCCAGGGCGAAAGCAATGTCCGTTGCGGTGGGTATGGCCCATCCCCCTTTCGCTTCGGGTACGCCATTGGAAATCAGTACGTAAATCAGCGCCGGAACCGCGACACCGCCGATGGCGGCCATGGCCGGCATGGTCAACTGGGCCAGGCTGGACAGTTGGCCCTCTACGACCTCTCTTTTCAACTCCAGCCCGACCAGCAAGAAGAAGATGGCCATCAGGCCGTCGTTGATCCACAACAACAGCGCCTTGTCCACACCAAAGCCGCCCACCTTGACGGTGACGGCAATGTCCAGCAATGCCTGGTAGGCGCCGGCAAGAGGCGTGTTGGCCAGCACCAATGCCAGGGCGGCCGCCACGGCCAGCAAAATACCACCGGCGGATTCGAGCTTGAGAAATTCCTGCAGGGTTTCGCGGGCCTTGTTTGAAGCAACTTTGAGCATCTTTCGGTCAGCCTCCGACGCTTATTGAAGAATAGTTAAACACGAAATATACTTCACCATTAATGAGTATTTCTGCTGGTGATTTAGGGATTTGCATTGAGTCATTGCCAACTGTTCAGTAATCACGGAAATGTGATCCTCGTGCTTGCCGACGATCCCGACGCCCGGCTGCGCGATGTGGCCCAGAAAGTGGGCATTACTGAGCGGGCCGTGCAGAAGATTGTACGCGACTTGCAAAACGAAGGCTTGTTGACGGTGAGCCGTCATGGGCGTCGGAACCGTTACCGCATCAACACGCGTAAAGCCTTGCGTCATCCGCTGGATTCCCATCGCACCCTGGGCAACCTGCTGAGCGTGATGCGTGACACGCCGGAGCCCAGTCAGGCGCCCGATCAGGCGCCGGAAGCGTCCGCGCAGGAAGACAGCCCGCCCAGGCCGAGTTACCGGCCCATCGATCAGTTGGTCGACGAGGCTGAACCGGGGGCGTTGGGCAGGAGCGGGACCGGCCCGGTGTACGCCGAGGCGGCGGGTCAGGATGACATGCAGGAGCCTGATGACGAGGTCGATGCCATCGGGGCCGCGCGAGAAGAGACGCCAACAAGCCACCGCGCGACCGAAGCCTTCGAGCCGGAAGCAAGCGCGATGCCCGGGGAGTTTGAGGTGCTCGAAGAGGACACTTTCGAGGCGGATGGGCTCAGCGACGAGCCAGACGTTGAGCCAGACGCTGAGGCAGAGGTTGAGGCAACGGACGGGCCAGAGGTTGAGCCAGAGGTTGAGCCAGAGGTTGAGCCAGACGTTGAGGCGGTGGACGAGCCAGCGGATGAGCCAGACGTTGAGGCAGTTGATGAGCCAGAGGATGGCGCTAAAAAGAAAAAGTCCGCGCCGGATGACCAGCAGGGTTCCCTGTTCTGAAGCCGAGTCCGGCTGGGAGTTCCAGGCGTATGAATGAACCCATACAAACCATCGTCATCACCGGGGCGGGCAGCGGGCTCGGGGCCGCCATGGCGGGGCGCTTTGCCCGGGCCGGATACGCGGTAGGCATCGCAGACATCAAGCCCGAGCGGGCGGAGCAGGTGCTGGCCGTCATTGTCGATGGCGGCGGCTCGGGGTTTTCACTGGGTATGGACGTCACCTCGGAAGCCGACTGGCAAGCCCTGCACGCTTACGTGGAGCGGGAATGGGGGCAGCTCGATGTCCTGGTGAACAATGCCGGTGTCGCCGCTGCGGGCCGCCTGGAGGATACGCCGCTGGATGACTGGCGCTGGGTGCTCGATACGGACCTGTATAGCGTGGTGCTGGGTTGTCACCGATTTCTTCCGATGATGAAAACGCGGGGCAGCGGGCATATCGTCAATGTCGCCTCTATCGCGGGGATGACCCCGGTTCCCGAGGTGAGCGCTTACGCCACCGCCAAGGCTGCGGTGGTCGCGCTGTCGGAGCAGCTACGCGTGGATCTGGCCGGCAGCGGACTGGGCGTCAGCGTGGTTTGCCCCGCCTTTGTCCAAACGGCGCTGTTGGACACCTTCAGGTCCGCCGACGAGCGGCATCGAACCAGAGCGGACAGGTGGATGCAAAAATCAGATGTCAGTGCCGAGGACGTGGCGGAGGCTGTTTACCGGGCGGTGGTCCAGGATCGATTCCTGGTGTTAACCCACGATAAAACCCGGTGGCTCTGGCGCTTCCGGCGCTGGGCGCCCGAACGATATTTTCGCCATATGGTCAAGGCCGTGGAGCGTCGCCGGAGTAAAGCACGATGAAGTCCTGGATGATTTATGGCGCCAACGGTTACACCGGCAAGCTGACGGCTGCCGAGGCCGTGCGCCGGGGGCTGAAACCCGTGCTCGCAGGGCGGGATGAAGCAGCGGTCAAGCAGCTTGCAGATGAGTTGAATCTGCCCTGGCGCGTTTTTCGGCTGGACCAGCCGGGCGACGTCGAAGACGGCCTGGCGGGTATGAACCTGGTATTGCACTGCGCGGGGCCGTTTTCCGCCACCAGCCAACCCATGCTCGATGCTTGCCTGCGGATGGGCGTCCACTACCTGGATATCACCGGGGAGATCGGCGTGTTCCAGGCGGCCTGGAGGCGATCCGACGAGGCGGCCAGGCAAGATGTCGTGGTTTGCCCCGGTGTCGGCTTTGACGTGGTGCCCACCGACTGCCTCGCGGCCATGCTGATCGAAAAACTGCCCTCGGCAACGTCGTTGGCGATGGCTTTTGAGCCCGGTGGAGGGATGAGCAGGGGTACCGCGAAGACCAGCGTGGAAGGGCTTGGAAGGGGCGGCTGCGTTCGACGTGGCGGTGAGCTGACCCCGGTGCCGCTGGCCTGGAAGACGCGTAAAATTCCGTTTCGGCACGCGGAGAGAGTGGCGGTGACCATTCCCTGGGGCGATGTTTTTACTGCCTGGGTCAGTACGGGGGTTCCTGATGTCGAGGTTTATCTTTCCATGCCGCCGGGCACCATCCGCAAGCTTCGCCGAATGCGCTGGCTGCGTCCGTTATTGGGCACGGGTCCGGTTCAGCGTTTCCTGAAGGCGCGTATTGACGCGCGCGCGCCCGGTCCGGACCGTGAACGGCGCTCGAGCACGGATACACAACTCTGGGCCGAGGTGGTCAGCGGCGACGGCCGCAAGGTCAGCGCGACCATGACAACGCCGAATGGCTATGACCTCACGGTTACTGCCAGCCTGGGGATCGTGGAACATCTGCTGGAGGCGGATGTCGAGGGTGGCTATTACACGCCGTCCCTGCTGGTGGGCGCAGAATTCGTAACCTCGTTGCCGGGCGTCAGCATGCAGTGGAACGATTCGGAACCCGGTTAAGCCCCTTGCCGCGGGTTTAAACGACGCGTTCCAGCCTGGCCCGTCCCTGGCTGAGATCGGCCAGGGCCTGCCTGAATGCCTGCAGCTCAGTTTCGGCCAGCCTAAGGCTCATCACCAGGCCCTCGGCGTTGTATTCCGTCTCGTGTTTATCTACCTGGAAGCGGTCGAGCAGCTGGTGCAGGCCTTCAGCCAGGGCGAAATCCGCCCGCAGTCGATAGGGTGAGCGCATGATGATTTCGGACAGCCGAGCGCCATCCAGGCATTTCGACGCCGTGCCGCCATAGGCCCGAACCAGGCCTCCAACACCGAGTTTGATGCCGCCAAAGTACCGGGTCACGATGATCATGACCTGGTTCAGATCCCGGCCTTCGATGGCGGCCAGTATGGGGCGGCCCGCGCTGCCGGAAGGTTCACCATCGTCATTGAACCGATAACGGCCGTCGATCCTCCAGGCCCAGCAATTATGGTTGGCCCTGGGGTCCGCTGTGGATTCGTAAAATTCCAGCGCGCCCGCTTCGTTGCAAACGCGGGCAGCGTGAGCGATGAATCGGCTGCGCCGGATGTTTTCCTCGAAGCGGGCCGATTCCGCCAGGGTCTGCATCAATCGTTCAGCTCTTCCGGCAGCGGATAATCCGGCCACGCGGCCCTGAAAGCAGCTAACTCCTGCGC
>WTJD01000200.1 GCA_011524975.1 Lysobacterales bacterium | reverse complement strand
CTGCTGCCCTTCCGCTGCCTGTGCCGCGGCCAGGTATCTGGCGGTGGATTTGTCCCGCGAGTCGGCCGATCTCTCCAGCGCCCGCTCGGCCGTTTTCCAGTCTCCCTCGGTCAATGCCAGCAGGCCTTTCTCGAGCTGCTTCAGCGAACGCCGCTCCTGCACCCGCCTGGCCGTTTCTGCGGGCAGCCGCCAGAGCCGAACCAGCCAGCTGGCCGTCAGCCAGACGGCCATGACGGCGATGATCAAAACCAGCACGGTGGTTTCCACCGTCCAGTCCAGGAAATGAATTTTTACCAGGCCGGGGTCAGATTTGAACAGCGGGGCCAGGGCCGCCGCGGCCAGCAGCAGCGCCAGCAGGATGATCAATAACGCGGGGCGTTTCATCCGTCTGCATCCCCGCTGGTCTCAGCCGATTCCATGTCCCCGGTATCGGCGGATGCGTCGTCTGCGTCCTGCTCCGCAACCGGGGCCGGGGCCTGTCGCAACAGGTTCAGCTGGCTCCAGGGACCGCTGATGTCGGGCAGCTGCGCTTCCAGGCTGAGCTTGCTCAGCTGGTCAATCTCGCTGACAGCGGACTGCACCGCGCTGGCGGAACCATCGAAATACCGGTTCAAGGTGTCGGCCGAGCGATCCAGTGCGGCCCGGTAAGCTGCGGAATCCCTGCGCGTCATCGACAAACGGGCCGTTTCCAACTGCAGCCACAGCCCTTGCCTCAGATAATCTTTATCACCAATGGTCAATGCATCTTCGCTGGTTCTGCGCCGCACCGTGACCAGGCCTGAAAGTGTCTGCTTGAATCGTTCCCAGAGACCGTCCGGCGGTGACGCCGGCGCCTCGGGCTGCTCAATCACTTCTCCGGGAAAAGGCATCAGCGGCACCTGCGCCTGCAGCGCCGAGAGCCTGCCCTCGATCAGGACCGGATCCGGCAACTCGATGGCCGCCAGGGCCTGCCGGGCCCGCGCGATGCGCTGCCTGACAGACAGGTAGACCGGATCGCCCATGGCCGCCAGTCGCTCATCAGCCAGCGCCAGCGCCTCATCTGCGGCCGCCACGTCGGCAAAAAGCTGCAGCCGCTCGCTGGCCAGGCGCAGCAGGGATTCCACTTCATACATGTCCAGGCGCTGTCCCGGCGTATCGCTGCGCGCCGTTACGGCAGCCAGGGTTGCCTCTGCGCTGGTGAGCGCCTGCTGCAAATCGAACAGTGCCGCCTGCACCGTCTGGTCCCGGGCCTCGTTCTCCGCGCTCTGCTGGTCCAGACCGCTGATACGCTGCTCGAGCCGATTAACCGACCCGCTCAATGCGGCCAGGTTGCTGCCCGTGTCGTCCTGCTCGACCGCCGCCAGCCGGGACTCCAGCGATTGCAGACTTTGCGCCAGCCCTGACTGCGACGCGGCCATCGACTCGACCCGGGCCAGCTGGTCGCTCGCCTCCGAGCCTGCCTGCCAGTCCAGCCACCACAGGTAACCGCTGCCGCCTGCGGCAAGGACGGCGACCAGCAATGCCAGCCATGCGATGCCCGCACCGCCGGATGTCTTTTCCGGTGCGTCTTGCGGCTCTATTTCGAACGGATCGAATACTTTTTCTTCGTTGGGTTCATTCACGGGCTTGTTACCATCCACGCGGCTTCCAGGTTGCGGCTAACCTGCCTGTTCCAGACTACCCAAAACGGGGCCGGCTTGCAGAAAATTCCGGTCAAACGATCAGACCAGTTTCCGGACCTCACGCGAAATGGCCTCATTACCGGGGCCGCCAGCCACCCTGCAGGCTGTGCCACCCATCTCGGCCATGACACGGCCCAACCGCTCCGAAGTGACGATCGCCGGGCCCTTGCAAATCAGCTGCCACGCAGCCTCCGGCAGGCGGGCCGCCAGCCCCCTGATGGCATTCTCGCTGGTCCAGGCGCTGATCACTGCCCGGGCGGACAGCAGCCGCTCTACTTCCCGGCCGGGCAGTTCAAGATTTTCGCGGCGGTAGACATGGGTGACCCGCACCGTCCACCCCAGCGCCGCCAGGCCCCGAGCAAGCGCGGTGCGCCCACCGGGCGCTGTCACCACCAGGGCCGCGCCGGGCTTTTCGCAGAGTTCGGGGGCCGCCAGCAGATCCTCTGAGGTGAACCCGCCCTCCGGAATCAGGGACACCGGCGCTCCGTTGGATTCAAGCAGTGCCGCCGTGGCCGGCCCAATGGCCGCCAAAGTCGCATCCTTGAGCAACGCAGAGGGTATCGCGGGCAGGCCATAGCTGACTGAGCGCTTGCTGGTGAATATCACCAGTTTGCGGCCCCTCGACGACTGAAATTCCTCGATTTCTTGCCCGGGAGTAAGCTCTGAGAAGCCATAGGCCGGCAGAACCACGGGCGCCAGGGGCAGGTCTGCCAGGCACGCCTGCAACTCACCGGCTTCGGGCTGGGGTCGCGTGATGAGTACGTGCGTATAGGTCAAAACAGGATTCCTGTCACACCCTGAAGGAGGATCGGCTTATTCCTCGCGCAGGCTGTCAATAATTTCGGCGGCGCCGGATTGCAACAGCTTGGCGGCGACCTGTCGGGCCGCGTTCTGCGCGTCGTCATGGCTGCCCGTTTCGCTGGCACGAATGACGCGCTGGCCGTCCGGCGTCCCGACCAGTCCATGCACCGTCACCTGGCTATCGCTGAGTTCCGCATAGACCGCGAGCGGCACCTGGCAGCTTCCCTCCAACAGGGCGGCAACCACGCGTTCCGCGCCGGCCTGGATGCCGGCTGCCTGGTCATGCAAGGGCTGGATCAGGCCCAGTGTGCGCTCGTCTCCCGCGCGACACTGGATCCCGATGATTCCCTGCGTTGATGCCGGCAGCCAGTCGGGCGGGCCGAGCACCTCGGTGATGCGCTCACCCCAGCCGAGCCGCTCGAGGCCGGCGCAGGCCAGGATGATGGCGTCGTATTCACCCTCAGACAGCTTACGCAAACGGGTATCCACATTGCCGCGCAAATCAACCACGTCGAATTCCGGATGGGCCGCCATGAGCTGGCAACGGCGACGGAGGCTCGAGGTACCCACCCGGCTGCCCGGCGGCATCTCGCTGACGGGCTTGCCTTCGCGGCTGATCCACGCATCGAAAGGGTTGGCCCTGGGCAGCACGACCTCCAGCACCAGGCCGTCGGCCATTTCGGCCGGTACATCTTTCATCGAGTGCACGGCCAGGTCAGCTTCTCCATCGAGCATGGCGCGTTCCAGTTCTTTCAGGAAAAGCCCCTTGCCGCCGATGTCCGCGAGCGGGCGATCCAGAATCCGGTCTCCCCTGGTGACAATCGGCAGCAGCTCGATATGGATTCCGGGATGCGCCTGTTCCAGCAACGCCCGCACGTGATTGGCCTGCCACATGGCAAGCGCACTTTTTCGGGTTGCAATTCTCAGCGGTCCGTTCATGCCATTTCCTTGATCAGTTTGCGTACCGCGGGCAAATGCCGGCGGCTGACTTCGGGGCGCGCGTCACAGCCTTCCAGCCGCAAATGGGCAGGCCCGGCAGGCGCTACATCGAGACCGCGGATATGCTCAAGGGCCACCAGCGCATTGCGGTGAACACGCAAAAACCGGTCTCCGAAGCGCTTTTCGAGCTCGACCAGTGAGTTGTTGATCACCGTCTCGCCCCCCGGATGAAAGACGGTAGTGTACTTATCCTCGGCAAGCAGGCAAATGACCTGGTCAACCGGCACGAGAATGGTCTTGCCGCCCACCGTTGAGCGCAGAAATTCGGCGTCCTGACCGGCAGCCGAGAGCCCTCGGAGCCGTGCGACTTTGTCCAGCGCCGAACGCAACCGGCCGGCCCTCACCGGCTTCACCAGGTAATCGACCGCGTCACATTCAAATGCCTCCAGCGCCTGGTCGGGCCAGGCCGTGCAGAAAACGACCGAGGGCGGGCTTTCCTGCTCCGCCAGGCTGCGGGCAAGCGTCATGCCGTCCAGACCGGGCATGGAAATGTCCAACAGCAACACGTCTACCGATGCGCCTGCCATGGCCTCGAACGCGGCCGTGGCTGAACCGACCTCACCCGCCAGCTCACAGCCCTCGATCTCCAGGACCATCCGCCTCAGGCGGGCGCGAGCCGGCGGCTCATCATCAACGATCAGTATCTTCATCATGTGGCAAAGTCAGTACGGCTACGAATTGCTCATCATCTTCGTGGGTGATCAGGCTTGCCCGGTCGCCATAGGCCCACTCCAGGCGGGAACGAATGTTACGAAGCGCCATGCCGTGATGCTGCTGGCGGTCTCCTCCCGGAACGACCTGGCGGCTCAATGGATTGCTCAAGGTCATCACGACGCCTTCCTGCCCGCTGCGCCCATACACGCGGACCGTGCCGCCATCAGCGCAGTGCTGAATGCCATGCGCAATGGCATTTTCCAGCAAAGGCTGCAGCAACAGGGGCAATACCTCCAGATCGCCCGGCAGCTCATCCACCCGCCAGTCGATATTCAGGCGGTCACCCAGCCTCCGGTGCTCCATGTCGAGATATTTTCTCGCCAGGTCGAGCTCATCACTGAGCGGAATCATGCGGTCCGCCCTGCGCATGCTGCCTCGAAACAGGTCTGCCAGGTCCAGGGTGGCCGTCTCGGCGGACTCCGGGTCATCGGGTATGAGGCTGGAAATGGTGTTCAGGCTGTTGAACAGGAAATGGGGCCGGATGCGCGCCTGCAGGGCCTGTACCCTGGCCTCGGCCTGGGCGGTGATCTCGGCCTGCCACTGCGCCCGAATAAAGAGATAACGCAACAGCGCCGCGCTCACCAGTGACACTGCCAACAGGCTTTGCAGCATGAAGGCATTGAGGTTTCCGCGCCCCGGCCCAAGGCCGAGGACCGACCCGACCACCCCAACGAGATAGCTCCACGAAATGGAAACGATCAGGATAATCAGCCAGCTGCCCATCCAGGCGCCGCGCGAACTGATGCGCGCCAGCCAGGAGCGGAATGTGCAGACACTCAGCGCGGAAATCAAACCGACACTCTGCGCGTATACGGTGGTCAGCAACAGCCACTCGGGGCCAATGGCGCGCCATCGCCCGATGCCTACCAGCAGAACGGCCAGCTGGGCCACAACGCAAACCGCAAGCATCAGCCGCCAACTGCAAAATGAAGGCGGGTAAACGCCTGGCGCCTGCCTTACGAATCCAGTCCCGGCGTTCTGCATGATCGGCGCCGTTCAGCCCAGCCGCTCAGCGAGCCAGTGGCCAATATCGATGATCTCCTCCTGGGAAACCGAATGCGGGATCGGATATGACTTCCAGGTCACAGGATGCGACAAAGCCTCGAGGCGCTCGGCAAGCGCCTGTCCCAGGGCCATGGGCACCATCGGGTCCATGCTGCCGTGGCCAATGAATACAGGCAATCGCTCATTGGCGGAATGCCTTTCTTCCTCGAGACGATCCGGGAACAGGAGATAGGTGGAGAGCGCCAGCAAACCTGCCAGCGGCTGATCCATGCGCAGGGCGGTATGCGCGGCGATGGCCCCGCCCTGGGAAAAGCCGGCCAGCACGATTCTTTGCGAAGGGATTCCCCGGTCACGTTCGCGCTGCACCAGCGCCCGCACCTGCGCGGCGCTCTGCAAAATACCGGCTTCATCCTGATCGCGGCTGAGCTGCATACCCTTGATGTCATACCAGGCCCGCATGCGCGCCCCTGCGTTGATGGTGACCGGCCGGACCGGGGCGTGCGGAAAAACAAATCGGGTAGCGGCAAAACGGTGCGCACCCAGCATGGGTACCACCGGCTCGAAGTCATGCCCGTCGGCGCCCAGGCCGTGCAACCAGATCACCGCGTTGAGCGGATCACTGCCGGTCTCAATCTCCACGGCTTCCAGCAAATCATCCGTCATTGGCCACTGTGCTCCCTGCCTGCTGATGCAGTCCGTTTCATGGCGTATAGTGTAGCAGTCCATCCGGCTGACCATAGGCTCATGAAAGGTTTCAAAACACTGCTGACGCTGGCGCTCATGGCTGTCGCGCTCAATGCCTGCGGTAACAAAGGCGCGCTCTACCTGCCCGAGGACGGCCCGCCCGGGCCGCCGGCAAGCCAGGAGGAAGAAAGCGGGGAAGAGGATGGAGCGTAAGCCCGAACCCGAGCTGATGGATTCGGAGGAGCAGACCCAGGCCTACGCCGAGGCTGATTTCGAAGAATCCAACGCATTGTTCACGCGGGCGCTTCTCGATGCTTTCCAGGACTTACCCGGAACCGGGAACCTGGCAGACCTGGGCTGCGGCCCGGCAGATATTTGCATCCGTATCGCCCAACGACTGCCTGGCTGGCGAATTACCGGCATCGACGCCGGCGAAAACATGCTCCGAAGGGCGCGTGAGGCGGTCATGGCGGCTGGGCTGGAGCGCAGGGTCATGCTGCGCCACGCGTATCTGCCGGATCCCGGCCTGAGCCGGCACTCCTTCGACGCGATCACCAGCAACAGCCTGCTGCATCACCTGCCTGACCCCATGACCCTGTGGAACAGCGCCTGCCAGTTGGGCCGTCCTGGCTCGGCGATCCTGGTGATGGACCTGCGACGACCGCGGGACGAGCAGGAAGCGGCCCGGCTGGTGGACACCTATGCCGCTGACGCCCCGGTGGTTCTGAAAGAAGACTTTTACAACTCCCTGCTGGCCGCCTACACCGTCTCGGAGATCGAAGATCAGCTGTCGCGCGCGGGGCTGGAACACCTCAATCTTCAGACCCCCAGCGACCGCCACTGGCTGGCGGCGGGCAGGCTGGCCGCCTGAGCACCGCGCCATGGCTGTCGTGTTTCACAAAATGCACGGCGCCGGTAATGACTTCGTCCTGCTGGATCTGCGGGAACAGCACTTCGAACTCGACCCGGCGAGGGCCCGGCAAATCTCCGACCGGCACACCGGCATTGGCTGTGATCAACTGTTGGTGCTCAGGTCATCGGACCATGAGGCCTGCGCTGTGCAATTCGAGGTCTGGAATGCCGACGGCAGCAAGGCGCGGCAGTGCGGTAATGGCGTGCGCTGCATCGCGCTCTATCTGGAGCGGAATGCGCCCACCCGCGATGCTTCCCTGCTGCTGGACGGGCCGGCCGGGGTCACCCGGGTTGAATGGATCGAGCCCGGGGTATTCAGGGCCGATATGGGCCAGCCCGAGTGGGCGCCGGGCGCCATACCGCTGAGTCTGCGCCCCGATCAGGGTTGGTACCGGCTGGAGACCGCCGCAGGACCTGTCAGGGCCGGAGCCGTCTCGATGGGTAACCCGCACGCGGTGATACCGGTGGATGATCTGTGTGCCGCGCGCCTGAACGACCTGGGGCCGCTGATTTCCCGGCACGCCGCATTTCCCGAAGGCTGCAATGCTGGATTCGCCCAGGTGCTGGACAGGAAAACCGTGCGGCTGCGCGTTTTCGAGCGAGGCACGGGCGAGACCCGGTCCTGCGGATCAGGCGCCTGTGCCGCTGCCGCCGTGCTTTCCAGGGCGGGACTGACAGAATCGACCGTCGAGATCATTCAGGAAGGTGGTACACTAAAAGTAGAACAAGATGGCGCTGAGAAGCGCCTTTTGATGACCGGACCCGCCGCCTACGTGTTTCAAGGGACTGTTTAATGAGCGACAAAAGCCGATCAATGACAGAAATTGTGGCGAAATACCTTCGCAAGGAACCCAATTTTCTGCTTGAGCACCCCGAGATTCTCGATCAACTCAACCTGCCCCACGAAAGTGGACAGGCGGTATCCCTGATCGAGAAACAGGTCCAGCGCCTGCGTGAACAGAATCGGTCCCTGTCACGCAAGCTGAACCAGCTGGTGCAGGTGGCGACGGACAACGAGGCGCTGATGACGCGGCTGCATCATCTCACCCTGGAGCTGATGGTCATCGAGGGTCTGGGACCGTTTTTCGATCACCTCAGCCAGGCGCTGCTCAGCGAATTCAAAGCCGACATCCTCAACATCAGCCTGTTCGACCGCGATGTGGAAACACAGGCCAAGACGCCGGTGCTCAACCTGCGGCGGGATGACCCGGAACTCAAGCCTTTCGAGGAAACCCTCGACAAAGGCGAGACCATCTGCGGACGCCTGAACCGCAACAAGCTGGATTTTCTTTTTGGCAACCGGGCCCAATGGGTGCAGTCCACCGCGCTGGTTCCGCTGGGCAAAGACGGGCTGCTCGCCATCGGCAGCAGTGATGCCGCGTATTTCTACCCCGGCATGGGCACCTTGTTTCTCGACCTGCTGGCCACCGTCATCACGCGGCGGCTGGAACTGGCCGAACCCAGCAAGCAGCGCCGCTCAGCCTGAGCCTCGTTCGCGGCGCGCCAGGAACCCCGCGCGTGCAAACCCACCTTGACCGGTTTACCGCCTATCTGCGGCACGAGCGCGGGCTGTCTGCGCGCACGGTCGAGGCTTACGGCCGCGATCTCACGGCATTTCGTGACTTCCTGATCGCCCAGGACATCAGCGATCCGGCCCGGGTCAGCGAACACCATGTACGGGCGTTCATTGCGCGCCGGCATCGGCAGGGACTGGGCGGCAAATCCCTGCAGCGCGTGCTTTCCTCCATCCGCGCTTTCTTCCGCTGGCTGCTGCGTGAGGGCCACGTGGAGCAGAATCCCGGCGCCGGCGTAAGAGCGCCCAAAAGCGCGCGCCATCTGCCCGCCACGCTGGATGCCGACACCATTGGACGATTGCTCGATATACCCGATGAGTCGCCTCTGGCCATCCGCGACAAGGCCATCATGGAGCTCTTCTATTCCTCCGGGCTCAGACTGTCTGAACTCGCGGGTCTCGAATGGACGCAACTCGACCTGGGCTCAGGCACGGTGCATATCACCGGCAAAGGCAATCGGGCCCGGATCGTGCCCGTGGGGCGCAAGGCGGTGGAGGCCCTGCTGGCGTGGAGAAAATCCCGAGCCGCGATGGCCAGGCTTCAAGAGCCCGCCGTATTCGTCAGCAATCGCGGCCACCCCATTTCACCACGCGCCATACAGGCACGCATTCGTTACTGGGCCCGGCGACAGGGGCTGCCCAGCCACGTGCACCCCCACCTGCTGCGACACAGTTTCGCCAGCCATATGCTGGAATCATCCGGCGACCTCCGCGCCGTGCAGGAATTGCTGGGTCACGCGGACATTTCCACCACCCAGGTGTACACCCATCTTGATTTCCAGCACCTGGCGCGGGTGTATGACAAAGCGCATCCGAGGGCCAGGAAAAAAACCAAGGACGACACCTGACCCCTGCTCAGCTGATTTCTGCTCAGTTGATGTCTGCTCAGGTGATCTCTACTCAGTGGGGTTTTTTAACTTCTCGCTACGCGGACCGGCCGGGGGCGCGCTCACAAAAAACAGGCCGAGCCCTCAGGCGAGAAGAGCCGGGGGAAAGGCGAGTCGATCAATCCTCGTCTTCATCCTTGAGCCCGAGCGGCCACCTGACATCAAAACCCCATTGTTTCATCACGGCGTGCTGCGCACATTTTGCCCCCAGCCAGTAGCCTGCATATGCGGCCACCAGCCACAACCACAGCCACTCGGTGGCCGCCTTGCCCATCCAGTAAACGGGCCAGATAAGGGCCGCTATAAAATTCATGATGGAATTGATGATCAGACTGATGATCGCGCCCACGGAGACGTTGCTGACCATGGACCAAAAGCCACCGAAATTGGCGACAAATTCAACGATTTCATCCCACTCGATCAGCACATAGGTATAGAAAGCCACCAGGCCGTAGAAACCACCGCCAAAGGCCAGCCATTTCTCGGCAACGGGGTCCGTTTTGCGTCTGCCCGGTCCGGCGAGCTCTTCCCCGTTTTTCTTTGCCTGTTTGCGCTGCTTCTTCTCCAGCTTGCGGTTCTTGTTGAATTCCTTGACCTCGCGATCCAGGGCCCTGACACCGCCCTCGCCTTTGAAGTAGCCGCGCTTGATGGCCCACCAGATAAGCGCGAAAGAAAACGCGGCCAGTGGCAGCGTCGCCTGGAACAGCGCCCTGAACAACTCGGTAAAAAACCCGCTCACCAACTCAATGCTCCCAATGGCTCAAACCCATTGATCCACCGGCGCGGACCGCTCGCCCCCGGCGTCTCCGGTATTCACCACGCCGGCCGGCTCTACCAGCAACAGGTGACACTCATCCTCTGCCACGGGGCAGTGCTCGACACCCTTGGGTACCACGAACATCTCGCCTTCGCTCAGCCGCACCTCGCCATCCCGAAAGCGAATGACCAATTGACCGGATAACACGATAAAGGCCTCGTCGGTGTCCTCGTGGGCATGCCACACGAACTCGCCCTGAACGCGAGCGACCTTGAACCGGTAATCGTTCAGCCCCGCAATAACGCGCGGCGACCACAGCTCAGACACCTTGCCCAGTTTTTCTGCCAGATTGATGGCCCGGTACTCCATGCGCCTACCCCAACAATTCCGTCACCGCCACGCCCAGGAAATTGGCAATGACGTAACCGAGCACGCCGACCAGCAAACCGGGGGTGACCAGGCCGCGCCAACCCTGCCCTGCCGCAATGGCCGCCGCCGTGGCCGGGCCCATGATGCAGGCATTGGAGGCAACCAGCGCTTCGGCCAGGTCGATCTTCAGAAGTTTCGTTCCGATCATCAGCACCAACAGGTGGCTGCCCACGATCATCATCGCGTACGGCACCAGGATCATGGCTTCTCCGGCCAGTTCGAACAGGTTGGCCGAGGCCCCGATGGTGACGAAGAAAAGGTACATGAACAGTGTGCCCAGTTCGAAATCACCCTGTAGCCGGGACATGGCAGCCGGGCTGATATTGGCGATGATGACGGCAAACGCGGTGATGAACAGGATTCCGTAGCGGCCGATGCCCAATGCGTCCGCCACCTGGAAACCCAAGGCGCAAATGGCCAGGCTCAGCGCGAGGGCGCCACTCAGATGAATCAGGTTCAGCGTGCCGGAACCTTCTTCAGCGGGGTGTTCCACGCGCTCCCGCGCGGTCTCCTCAATGATGGGCGAGGCAAACCGCCGGCGCACCCAGGCGATGGATGGAATGATGACCAGGACCAGCAAATAAGGCGTGCCCACCAGGTTGTCCGCCGCCATGGCCGCCGCATACTGGGAAGAGTCATTAAAACCCACCGCTTTGGCAACGGCCACGAAGTTCATCGAACCGCCGGTATAGGTCGCGGTGAACACGCCCGCCAGTTGCACCGCTTCCGCCCCCAGCGGCAGAAGGTAGAAGCCGATCACCGCACCCAGGGCGGCGCCGAATACGCCGATCATGAATGCCAGCAGCATCGGGCCGGTCTCGGCGATGATGCGCCGCAGATTGGCCTTGAACAGCAACAGGGGAATGGCCGCGGGAACCAGCAGGTCGCTGACCATTGAAAACACGGGCGTGCTGGCCGGCACCACGCCGGTATTGGACAGCAAAAGCCCAAACAGTATGGCCCACACCGGGCCGGACACCTGCCGCCCCCATCGTTGGCTTTCCGCCCAGAATGCGAAGGCGGCGCCCGCCACGACGATGGCGACCAGGGCGAAAAGATGATCAGCGGATATCAATGTCATGGTTCTTCCCGGTGCGAAGGTTAACCTGCTTGCAAATTCTTATCCACAACCCCACCTAAGCAGACACTGAAGGCAACAGGAGCTGGCCGTGGAACAGTATCACGGTACTACCATATGTTCGGTCCGCCGTGGCAATCAGGTCGTTATGGGCGGAGACGGCCAGGTGACGCTCGGCAACACCGTCATGAAAGCCAACGCGAGAAAGGTCCGACGCCTGTACAACAACCAGGTGGTTGCGGGATTTGCCGGCGCCACCGCCGACGCGTTTACCTTGTTCGAGCGCTTCGAGGGCAAGCTGGAGAAGCACTCGGGCAATCTCGTCAGGGCCGCGGTGGAAATGGCCAAGGACTGGCGGACCGACCGCATGCTGCGCCGTCTGGAAGCGCTGCTGGCCATCGCCGACAAGGAGCATTCACTGCTGATTTCAGGCAACGGCGATGTGATACAGCCGGAAAACGGGCTTATCGCCATCGGCTCAGGGGGCGCTTTCGCCCAGGCGGCCGCAATGGCATTGCTGGCCGATTCGGACCTCGACGCCGAGACCATCGTGCGGCGGGCGCTTGGCATCGCTGCCGACATCTGTATTTACACCAACGACAGCGTGACCATCGAAACGCTGCAACTGGACTAGAGACACCAGGACCATGTCCCAAATGACCCCCAGAGAGATTGTCCAGGAACTGGACAAGCACATCATCAGCCAATCCGACGCCAAGCGCGCGGTGGCGATCGCGCTGCGCAACCGCTGGCGGCGCATGCAGGTCAGCGAAAACCTGCGCAATGAGATCACGCCCAAGAACATTCTCATGATCGGGCCGACCGGCGTTGGCAAGACCGAGATTGCCCGACGGCTGGCAGCACTCGCCAACGCACCGTTCATCAAGGTGGAGGCCACCAAGTTCACCGAGGTGGGCTACGTCGGCAAGGACGTGGAGGCCATCATCCGTGACTTGGTCGACATGAGCTTCAAAATGACGCGCGAGATGGAGACCGCCAAGGTTCGCTCACGCGCCGAGGACGCCGCGCGTGAACGCATACTGGATATCCTGCTGCCCCAGCCGCAGGGTGTCGGTTTTGCCAACGAGCCCAGCGATCCGGCAGAGCAGGACAGTGCCACGAGGCAGAAGCTGCGGCGTCAACTGGTCGCCGGCGAGCTGGACGAGCGCGAAATCGAGTTCGACGTCAGCATGCAGATCGGCATCGACATCATGACGCCGCCCGGTATGGAGGAGATGGCCAGCCAGCTGCAGGGTATGTTTCAGAACATGGGCGGGCAAAAAACACAGAAACGCAAGATGCGCATCAAGGATGCCTATCCACTGCTCCTGGATGAGGAGTCCGCCCGGCTGGTCAACGAGGAAGAGATCAAGCAACAGGCGCTGCAAAATGCCGAGCAAAACGGCATCGTGTTCATCGATGAGCTGGACAAGGTGGCCAAGCGCTCCGAGTATGCCGGTGCTGATGTCTCGCGCGAGGGCGTGCAGCGTGATCTGCTGCCGCTGGTCGAGGGCTGCACCGTGTCGACGCGCTACGGCATGATCAAGACGGACCATATCCTTTTTATTGCCTCCGGCGCATTCCACCTGTCCAAGCCTTCAGACCTGATCCCCGAACTGCAGGGCCGGCTGCCGATCCGGGTGGAGCTGAGAGCGCTCAACGTCGACGACTTCAAGCGCATCCTCACAGAACCGCAGGCCTCGCTGCAGGAACAGTACCGGGCCCTGATGGATACCGAGGGCGTAGACCTCGGCTTTACCGAAGACGCCATTCAGCGCATCGCGGAGATTGCGTGGCAGGTCAATGAAACCACCGAGAACATCGGCGCACGCCGTTTGCACACGGTGATGGAGAAACTGCTGGATGTCATCTCCTACGAGGCGCCTGATCGTTCCGGCGAGACAATCCGCCTGGACGCCGCCTACGTTAACGAGCATCTCGACAACCTGGCGGGTGATGAGGACCTGAGCCGCTACATCCTCTGATCCGTGACATCCTCTGAGCGAGCGCTCCGGTTACAATAGCGGCGTGAAGCTGGCAGTCTGCCAGCCCCCTGACAGCGGGTGCTCGAGGTCATGATGGACAGGAACAGCGAGCGAACAACGCACTTCGGTTACCGTGAAGTGCCCGTCGCGGAAAAGACCCGCCTGGTGCACCAGGTGTTCGAGTCCGTGGCTGACAACTACGACCTGATGAACGACCTGATGTCCCTGGGCGTGCACCGCTTCTGGAAACGCCATTTCGTGGCGACCAGCGGGATCGGGCGCGGCGATCGCGTGCTGGACCTGGCCGGCGGCACGGGAGATATCGCGGCGCTGCTCAGCCGCAAGGTGGGGGGCTCCGGAGAGGTCGTGCTGAGCGATATCAATCCCGCCATGCTGGCGGTCGGCCGGCGGCGGCTCGAAGACCGCGGCCTGGTCGGCCACATTCGTTACGCCCTGGCCAATGCCGAATCACTGCCGTTCCCCGATGGGCATTTTGACGCGGTAACGATCGCTTTCGGCCTGCGCAACGTCACGGACAAAGACAGCGCCCTGCGCGAGATGCACCGCGTGCTCAAGCCCGGCGGCAAGGCCAGTATCCTGGAGTTCTCAAGCGTTCAGCCGCGCACGCTCAGCAAGCTGTATGACGGATACTCATTCGGCGTGTTACCGATACTGGGCCGTTTCATCGCGGGCGACGCGGACAGTTATCAATACCTGGCAGAGAGCATTCGCAAACATCCTGACCAGCAAACCCTGGCAGAGATGATGCGCGCGGCCGGATTCACCGGCGTGCGCTATCAGAATCTTTCCGGCGGCATCGTCGCCATTCACGGGGGCTACCATGCCTGAGTACCGGACACCACTACCCCAGCTGTTTGCCGCCTCACTGGAGGCTGCCGTCAACCGCGTGCTCTCGCTCGACGAGCGCGCGGCCAAGCGGCTGGACAAGCTCGAGGACAAAGTGCTTCAACTGGATGTCGAGGGTCTGGATATCAGCCTGTTCATCACCTCGCGCTACGGCAATGTGCATATCGGTGTCGACGCCCCGGGTGAGCCCGACACGGTGATCAGCGGGACACCGTTTGCGCTGTTTGCCATGGCCGCGCCGGGCGAGATGGACAGCTGGGGCCTGCCGGGTTCCCGTGTTCACATCAGCGGCGACGCCAACCTGGCCAGGGACCTGGAGCGGGTTTTCCGGCAATTGGACCCCGACTGGGAAGGCCAGATGTCGGTGATGTTCGGTGAGGTGCTGGGATTTCAGATCGCCTCCGGCCTCAAGCAAGGCTCGGAATTCCTGCGCGCCTCGGCCCGCAGCGCGGGAGAAATGGCCGGCCGATATTTCCGGGACGAATCCTCGATGCTCATCACGCCTGCCGAATTCCAGTCGTTCACCCAACAGCTGGGCGAACTCGAAAAAGCGCTCGAGTCACTGGAGAGACGGGTGCGCTCGGCGCAGGACGACGCCGAATGATCCACGGCGCCAAACAGTTTTTGCGGCTGATGCGCATCAGCGCGACGCTCAGCCGCTACCGCCTGGATGAGATGCTGAGCGCCGTACACCTGTTCCGCCCCATGCGATGGGCCAGGGCTGTTCTACCCGTGGGCCGCGAGATCGCAGAATTGCCGAGAGGCGCCCGGCTGCGTCTCGCGCTGCAGGATCTCGGGCCGGTTTACGTGAAGTTCGGACAAATTCTGTCCACGCGGCGCGACCTGCTGCCGTCGGATATCGCCACCGAGCTGTCCCTGCTCCAGGACCGGGTCCCGCCTTTCCCCGGCAACGAGGCGCAGGACATTATCGAACACGCCTTGGGCAAGCCCGTTACGGAGCTTTTCGCCACATTTGACCCGGAGCCGCTGGCCTCCGCTTCCATTGCCCAGGTTCACCCCTGCACCTTGCCCGACGGGCGCGAGGCCGTGGTCAAAGTGGTCCGCCCGGGCATTGAAAAGCAGCTGCGCAGAGACATTGACCTGCTCAAAGCCATCGCGGGCCTGGCGGAGCGTTACTGGGAAGAAGGTCAGCGGGTGCAACCGCTCGAAATTGTGCGCGAATTCGAGACCTTCGTGTTTGACGAACTGGACATGCAGCGGGAGGCCGCCAACGCCTCCGTGTTGCGCGGCAATTTCGAGGGCTCGCGTGATCTGTATATCCCCGAGATTTACTGGGCGTGGTGCAAGCACGAAGTGCTGACGATGGAGCGGGTGTCCGGCATCGGCGTGGGCGATATCGAGGCGCTCCGCGAAAAAGGCGTCAATCTCGAGAAACTGGCCCTCAGGGGCGTGCGGGTGTTTTACACCCAGGTTTTCCGGGACAACCTGTTTCATGCCGACATGCACCCCGGCAACATCCTGGTGGACGCCAGCAATCCCGAGGACCCGACGTTTATCGCGCTCGATTTCGGGATCGTGGCCAGCCTCATGCCGAGGGACCTGTACTACATCTCGGAAAACTTCGTCGCCCTGTTCAACCGGGACTATCTTCGGGTGGCGCAGCTGCACATCGACGCCGGCTGGGTGCCGGCCGATACCCGCGTCGATGAACTGGAAGCGGCTGTGCGCACCGTGGGAGAGCCCAACTTCACCCGCCCGCTCAACGAAATCTCTTTCGGCGAGTTGCTGTTCAAGATCTTCAAGGTGGCACGGCGCTTCAAGCTCAACATTCAACCGCAGCTGATCATGCTGCAGAAGACCCTGCTCAATATCGAGGGACTGGGTCGCGACCTGTATCCGGAGCTCGATATCTGGGCCGTCGCCAAGCCGGAACTGGAAGGCATCCTGCGGGAAAAACACGGCGTGGATCGGGCCGCCCGCGAGCTGCGCGACCGTCTGCCCGGCTGGCTGTCCCAGGCGCCGGAAATGCCGGGGCTCATTCACGATTACCTGGAAAAGGCCAACAAGGGCCAGCTGATCACCCGCATATCGTCCGAAGACCTTGCCCGTCTCCGGGCAGAGCACGAGGTCTCGCACCGAAAAACGCTGCAGGTGCTGAGCGGGGGGGCGGTGGGCATTGCCGGCGCCATCCTGCTGGGGATGGAAACCGGCCCGTGGATGCCGCTGGGCTATTCCGGCGCCGGCCTGTCGCTGTTGCTGGTCTCCGGCTGGCTGCTGATCCGCTCCCTGAGGCGCTGAGCCAACCGGCGCGTTCAGATCAGCCGAAGGCCGCTGACCCTGTGCGGCCGGCCTCAGTCAAACAAGTAGGTCGCGCCCACGGACAGCATCGAAATGTCACCGTTGACCGCGTCGAAATACTCGTATTCACCCCGAATACTGAGCGGCCCCAGGCCCACGGCCACGCCCGCGCCGATGCCGAAGTCAAAGCCGTCATCGCTGATGCGTTCCCCGAACCCCCGGGCGTCCAGGTCCCAGGAGATGCCACCCAGCTTGCCGAAGATTTCCACCGGGCCGATTTCCAGCCCGGCAATGCCAAACATGCTGAAACCGGTGGTGTCGACCGACCAGTTGTTATCGAGGAATTCAACGTCCGGGCTGCCAAAATCCACATAGGAAAATTCCGCCGCTGCAAACATCAACGGCAAATCAAAGCGGTAGCCGCCGAAGAGCTTGTAAGCCGTGTCGTCCTCGTCGAATGATGTGGGCAGGCCGGGCACACCCACATCTCCGAAATCCGCGCCGATCGAGGCGCCACCGGCCGATGCGCCGATGTACAGGCCGCTGTCGGCCATTGCGAACATGGGGAGCAAGCCACCCAGCAGGGCAACCGTGGCGAAGCGTCGTCGAAAGTTCATGCTTTACATCCTCTGTTGAGCAGGCTGGATTTTACTGTACTCATCCACTGATCCCAATCCCCATGGCAGACATGGGGCAGCCGTGCCATCTTGGCCGAGCCGGAACGATGACGATATCTGACCTCGCCGTGGTGAGGACGGACCGGCATCACCCGAGGGCATGTATTGCAGGCCACTCGAAATCCGGGTTTACAAAACACCTGCTGAAGGGCGTAAAAAGAGGGCTACCCGGCCCGCCCGGGTCGATCAACTCAGCAGCAAAAAATGTATGATAGTGGCGTCACAGAGTCATCCAGGAGAGCAAGAAATGAAACGCATGCCATTGTTATTCGCATCCGGAATGATGCTCGCGCTGGCCGCCTGCTCTGAGCAGCCTGCGCCCGCGCCTTCGGAAGAACCCATCGAGCAGGCTGATGCAGCACCCGCGCTGATCCCTGTCACCGAGGAAAATTACAAAGTCGCGGAATCTGACCTGGCCTTCCACAACATCACCAAGCTGGTCGGAATGAATACTTTTTTTCATTTCCCCATTGGCGCATTTGATCTGAACAACCAGACCGTCGTCAGGATGAACCAGGATACGGTTTACAGCGCCGCGGTCATCGATGCCTCGGCAGGGGCGACGATCACCATCCCGGACATGGGGGATCGCTATCTCAGCGTGATGGTGGTGCAAAACGACCACTACATCGACCAGGTTTTTCTCACACCAGGCACCCATGAAATCGAGAGCGACACGGATTTCGCCATGATCGCCATGCGCATCCGGGTTGACGCCAACGACCCGGAAGACGCCGCGCGGGTCACCGCGCTCCGGGACGCTACCGTGCTGTCAGTGGCAGGCGGCGAGATACACGCCCTGCCCGACTATGACATGCAACAGTTGGAGGCATTGCGCCTCCAGTTGACCGATGAATCACTGATGCTGCCCAGCACCATTGGCATGCAGGGCGCCCGCGGTAGCGTGGACCCCCGCATGCACCTGCTGGGGACGGCTTACGGCTGGGGATTGCTCCCCGAGGCCAACGCCATTTACATCGGCTCACCAAAATTGCCGGCCGACGGTTGTTACACGGCATCGTTCCAGCGCCCGCCGTTCACCCCTCCCGGATTTTTCTCCATCACGATGTATGACGAGGAAGGCTGGATCGTGAATGAACGCGCCATCTTGAATGAGTTCAATATCGAATTTAATGAAGACGGTTCTTTCGATGCCTTTTTCGGCGATTGTGGAGATGACGCAGTCAACAACCTGCCCATCACGGACGGGTGGAATTACGTCATGCGGATCTATCAGCCCAATATTGATGAAGCGGCCGAGTACAGGCTCCCGGACGCTCAGAAGGTGAATTGAGCCGCTAACGCCAGGATGAGCGCAAGCACAGCGGCTGAGGCGGCGGAGCCCGGCGCATCCGGGGTTTTGATGCGCCACGCCTGTGGTGACTTCAGAGCCCCGGGGCGCTGCCGGGCCCCTGGGGCCACTGAGCACCTCGGCGCGTGGTAGACATCGAGGCGCATTTCCGGGCGCAGGCGCGCTGGGTAACCAGCCGGGAAACAAACCCTTCGTCTCGCGTCGTCTACGCGCCTTTCGAGCCCAACGACGCGATATCCGGGGCGTGCGCGGACCTGCTTGCCGCCCCCGAAATGGACCGGGCTGCGCGGTTCGGACCACACCCGCTCAAAGCGCATTTCCTGCAGCGACGCGCTTTCCAGCGGTTCTGTGCGTCCCGCGCGCTGCATGGCGAACTGAACCTGGGTGAGATCGACCTGGTTCACGACGACAAAGGCCGCCCGATGGTGCCGCAGGCGGCGCATCTTCATTTCAGTTTCGCCTCGAGCAGCGGCGGCTTCATCGGCGCGTGGTCGCATCAGGGCAGCGTCGGGGTGGATCTGCAGGAACCCGTGAAAACCATCGAGCCCCAGGCGTTGGCGAAAACCTGCTTCACCCGCCGGGAGCGGGAACGCATGGATCGATGTGTGCGTGATGCAGAACGGGTCGATATGTTCTATCGCCTGTGGTGCCTCAAAGAAGCCGCTCTGAAGTCCATCGGCGAGGGACTGCCTTTTGGGATGGACCGTTTCGAATTCGAAACAGGCGTCGGTGCCCGATGCCTGAGCGCCCCCGGCCGATGCGGCGCGCCGGACCACGTTTCCTGTTTCGAATATCGTGTCGATGAGGCCTACGTGGCGCTGGTCAGGCAGGACGGTCCGGGCGCACCGGCATGATGAATGCCGGATTCAGCGCCGCAGCGGCTGCCAGGAAAGATAAGTAAAGCAGCGCCATAGCCACTCCAGGGGCCCATGGCGAAAATATTTCAGCCACCAGCCGGCCAGTGCCATCTGGACGGCAAAAATGCCCAGCGCGCTCACGACAACCGCGAAAGGCCCCATGCGATAAGCCATCCCGAGGCCGTAGCCGTGAAAGAGGGTGGTAAAGATCAGGGCCTGACCCAGGTAGGTTGTCAGCGCCATTCGACCGGCATGAGCCAGCAGGCGTGAAATCAGGGCATCACGCGAGCCGTGCGCCCAGATCAGCACCGCGGCCCCGTAGCCCGAGGCGAGAGCGACGGTGCTCAGCACAAACAACAGATCTCCCGCCAGCTGCACGGCCGCGGATGATTCTGACGCCTGGTATACCTGGTAACCGCCGAACACCATCAGTGGCCACAGCGCCGCTGCCGCGGCCAGACCCACGCTGAGGCCCAGCCAGCGCGCGGCGGCGTAGCGACGATCAGGAAATATGCCTTTTTCCCGGAGCACGGCGCGGCCCCACAGGTATCCGAGAATGATGATGGCCATGACCGCGAGGCCTGAGTCGGGCCAAAGATAGTCGGCCAGGGGGTTTTCGGGGATAACCTCGGCGTTGTACTCCAGGATTTCACGAATGCTGCCGGTCACATACACGCTGTCTTCGCGCTCCCACTGCAGTTCCATTTGCGCAGTTTCGACATTTTCCGGGGCAGGATCGTCGTCGCGCGGAGGACCCTGCCAGTGGGCCAGCGGGAAAACCAGCAGCAGGGCCAGGGCGGTCGCGCAGAGCCACTTTGCGGGCACGCGCTGGAGCAGCAGTAACACCAGCCCAAGCTCCGCGTAGAGCATGAGGATATCGCCTTCGTAAAAAAGCGCGTGCAACATGCCAAGCGTGAACAGAAAGGCCAGTCTGCGCAGCAACACCACCAGGGAGTGGTCTGAACGAACCGACAGCCGGGCCATTTGCAGGGCGAGCCCGAATCCGAAAAGAAGACTGAACAGGGTCCAGAACTTGGCATCCACCAGCAGCCGGATCGCGGTGAGGCTGATACGGTCCGGCAAGCTGTCCCACGCGATGGAATCAGCGCCGAAACTGAGCATGTTCACCAGCAGCACACCCGACAGGGCGAAACCGCGCAATACGTCGACTTCGAACAGGCGCTGATCAGCGGATGTGGGGCCGGTACCCTCGGGCGTGCGCTTCAACGGGACGGTCTGACCGTCAATCGGCCGGCGCGGGGCTGACCGGCGGGGAGAACAGCACGTCCCATTCCTCATCCACCAGCTTGACGCGACTGCCCAGGCCCAGTTCCTCGGCCTTGCGATACAAGGTCAGTGCGACGGCGAGGTCTTCGATCGCCAGGCCAAACGGGTTGAAGAAAATGCGCTCCTGATCATCCTCTCGACCGGGAATGACGCCCTGGACGATCTCGCCAAACTCGCCATGGATACCCTCCCGCTCGAGCAGGCCCTGCTTGTGCATGCGCGCCAGCACGCGATCGGAGTGCACGCATTGCGCCCAGTCATCGACGACGATCTTGTCCGACAGCTGCACCAGCTCGAAGGTGGGGTCCATCAATGAGACATTGACGAATAAAGACCCCTCTTTGAAACAGTCCGGGGTGACATAGGCCTCGTCCGCGGTGGTGGCTACCACGGCGATGTCTGAGGGCGCCAAAGCCGCCCTGAAATCAGCGACCGGGTCCACCGCCACACCCAGGCCCTCCATGTGGCGCGCGAACGCGTCCAGGCGCTCTGGCAGAAGATCATAAACCCGCCATTGATCAATCGCGGGGAACCAATGATGCAGCACGTACAGCACCAGGGCACCGATTCTTCCCGCGCCCACCAGGCCGACACTGCGGCTGTCGGAGCGTGCCAGGTAACGCGCGGCCAGGCCCTGAACCACCGCTGTGCGCATGGCACTGATCAGGCCACCTTCCATGACGGCGATCGGCTGCCGGGTCTCTGCGTCGTTCAACACGATCACCGCGTTGGCGCGGGGCAAACCGATGGATGGGTTACGGTGCGCGCTGGCGATCCACTTCATGCCCTCGATATCGAAGTTTCCGCCCAGGTGCGCGGACAAGCCAATGATCCGATCCGCGACATGGGGACACTCGGGGCGCTTGAGAAAACTGCTGGGTGGGGCCGTAAAGTGACCCTCGGCGTGAACCACGAACATGTCTTCCAGGCAGGCGCCGATCAAATCCAGATCGGTCGCCCCACATTGGACGAGTTCGTCTTGCGTGAGCAGTAAGGTCTCAGTCGGCTTCGCTGGCATCGTCATAAATCGTGGGTACGTAAATATTCTGCAGCGTCAGCCAGTCCTTGTTGAACTGCGTGTCCATGTATCGGCTGCCATGATCCGGCAATAATGCCAGCAGGCGATCGCCCGGCCCATAATGAGCGGCAGCGACGTTGCGCATCACGTGCAAGGCGGCGCCACCGGTGCCGCCGGTCAGTATGCCCTCGGTGCGCGCGAGCTGCGCCGCAGCGTCAATGGCCTGTGCTGCGTCGACATAAACCACGTGATCAACGTAATCCCGAAAGCCCTCGCCGCCGTAGTTTGCGGGCTCGATGCTCGTGCCCATGCCGTTCAGGAATCTCGGCGCGCTCCCGTCGTTGCCCGCCAACGCGAGCGAGCCATGCTCATCGACCAGCCAGAAGTCAGTATCCGGCGCGTGTTGCCTGAAATAGCGCGCGACACCCATGGAACTGCCGCCCGTACCGGCCACCATGACTATGGCCGCAAGCTGACCGCCCACGCCCTCAAGGATTTCCGGCCCCGTGGATGAATAATGCGCGTCAATGTTGGCCGCACTGTCATACTGATCGAGGTAGACCGCACCCGGGTTTTCGGCCAGGACATCCTCCACCTTCTCCAATCGGGTGAGGTGGTAGCCACCGGTGTGGTCCCGCTTGTATACCTTCACCAGCTTCGCGCCCAGCGTCTCCAGGCATCGCTCGGTGGCCGGAGGAATCTTGGGATCGACGAGACAGATCAACTGGAACTTCTTGACCGCGCAGACCATCGCCATGCCCACGCCCATGTTGCCCGAAGTGGCGATAACGATCTTCGCGCCCGGCCCCAGCTGATGCTCCGCTTCGGCCGCCTCGATCATGCGAAGGGCGGAGCGGTCCTTCATGCTGCCGGCGGGATTCATTGACTCGATTTTCGCGTGCAGGGCGGGTGCCAAACCCGCACCGAAGTGCTGGAGACGCACAATGGGCGTCCCGCCGATGGCATCCAGAATATTGCCTGCTATGTTCGACCTCATCGCGTGATTATGTCAGAACCCGCGCCGCGTGAAAAAACGGCCCCGGTTTGAAATACCCCTCGCATTGCACTATGGTTGGTTCGGGTTCGGGATTTTGCACGACACTGACTGTAGACTGCAAATACATCCGGATCAGCGTTTTCGAGCGGCATGGCGCACATCGGTCATGGCCGTCCAGGGGGCAAGAGCAGCTTCAACCTGAATTTTGGTGTTAACTCTTTTGGTGACGGAGGATTTTCAATGAAACGTTTTGTTTGTTACGTGGCCGGCATGGCTTTGTGCATGGCCGCAACGTCGGTCTCGGCGTCTATGGTTTCCCAAATGTGGAAGTGTGAGCTCAACGACGACGCCACGGAAGAAGCGGTGATGGAAGCCGCCTCCGCATGGGCGGCCGCAGCAAGGAAACTGCCAGGCGGCGAGAACATGACACTGGCCATCCGCTTCCCGGTCGCGGTTCGCCCTGTGGGTGATACCGACATCGTCTTAACCATGACGGTGCCAAGCTTCGAAGAGTGGGGCAAATTCTGGGACGCGTATCCAAGCTCTGACGTTGCGCAGATGGAACGGCGCACGATGAACTGCCCGGACAGCTCTCTCTGGGAAATGGAAATGGTCAAATAACCATTTTCTGATATGCGGAAGACGGGGCCGTCCAAGTGCGGCCCCGTCTTACTTTTGCCCCCGGAAAATCAGAGAATCTCGAAAAAACGACCATGTCTCTCGTCTGGAGTTGTAATGAGTGGGACCCACTCGAGGAAGTCATTGTGGGCAATCCGGCGGGGGCTCGCTATCCCACCCCTGACCCCAGCACACGCCTGGCCGAATTCCCTGACCGGCCACTGGCTGAGATTCCCCAGGGGCCTTTTCCAAATCAGGTCATAGAGGAAACCGAAGAGGACCTCGACGCATTCGTATCCGTGCTCGAGCAGGCTGGCGCGAAGGTCAGAAGGCCACTGACCTGGCCGCATGAGGCAAGTTTTTCAACCACCTCATGGCAAGCCCAGGGCTACTACAACTATTGCCCGCGAGACGTTCTGCTCGTGGTCGGTGACCAGGTCATCGAGACCCCGAACGTCATCCGCAGCCGGTCGCTTGAGGTCTTTAGCTACCGTGACCTGCTGCTGGAGTATTCCGCCTCGGGTGCACGCTGGTACTCCGCGCCCAAGCCCATGCTGCTCGACTCGTTGTTTGAGTTCGAGCGGGAACGCCCCGTGCCCAGAGATGACGAACCAGCCTTCGATGCCGCCAACGTTTTACGCCTCGGCCGGGACTTGCTGTACCTGGTCAGCGGCACTGGCAATGAGCGCGGTGGTGTTTGGCTGCAGTCCATGCTGGGAGACGGGTTCAACATTCACTTCCTGAAAGACGTGTATTACGGAAGCCATATAGACTCGACCTTTGCGGCGCTGCGCCCCGGCCTGATGCTGTGTAACCCGGCCCGTATCAACGAAGACACGCTACCGCCTTTCCTGCGCGAATGGGAAGTCATCTACAGCCCGCCCATGGAAAACACCCAACGCTTCGACGACGATTATCTCTCGAGGAGTATCGGCAGCAAGTGGATCGACATGAACATTTTCAGCATCAGCCCGGAGGTGGTCGTGGTCGATAGTGACCAGCATGAACTGATTCGCGTGCTGGAGCGGCACCGGCTGGACGTCGTTCCGCTCAAACTCCGGCATTCGAGGCTGCTCGGCGGGGGCTTTCACTGCGTGACGCTGGACGTGCGCCGATCCGGCCGCCTCGAGTCCTATTTTTCCGGCTCCTCCTCAACGTCCACCGTTGCAGGTGACCAGGGCAGCTAGCATGCTGCTTACCACTGGCGGCATTCTCCTGCTGTTACTGCTCGCGTCGCTGATCACGTGGCGCAGGTATGTCACGGGGCGCAGTCAGGGCGCCGGTGACAGGCCGGATCACTGCGCCTACAGCTTGACGGATTGTTTCAGCGACCGTCATCTGCACAGCGTGCCCCATCAAAAGGGCGTGAGCTGGCTGCACGAGGTATTCGAACGCTCCGCCAAGCGGTTTCCCCGCCATGTCGCGCTGCAAATACCCAGCTCGGGGCAGCGGCTCACCTATGCCGAACTCGATCAGCGGGCGGAACAGGTGGCCGCCTCGCTGCAGGGGCTCGTCACCGGCCCCGATCAGGTCGTCATGATCGCGATGAACCAGGACAGCTGGCACTGTATCGCGGCCCACCTGGGCGTGCTCAAGGCCGGCGCTGTGGCCATGTTCCTGGACACCAGGCTGCCCGAAGCCATGATCAGGCACATGACGGGCGATGCCAGCCCGGTTGCGATCCTTGCATTGGAGCCCGTCGATCTCGGCGGTGCGCCCTGGGTCAATATGGAAGATCTGCCCGATGCCCCGGTGAGGCGTCAAAAACCTGGCTGGCTGAATGAACCCGCCGCGCAGCTGGCCACGATTTTTTACACCAGCGGTACCACGGGTCTGCCCAAGGGCGTGGAGTGCCATCACGCGGGCTATGTCAACCTGGCGCTGACGTACGCGGACTATCTCGACCTGGTGCCGGGTAAAGACGCCACCTCGCTGATTTCTTCCCTGGGCTACGACGGCAGCATTTCAGAAATGTACAGCGCGTGGGTTTCCGGCTGCGCGGTGGTCATGCTGACCGCGGAAGAAGTGCGTTCCGGACCGGACCTGGTGCCCCTGCTTGTCAGAGAGGAAGTAACGGCCTTGTTCAGCCCGCCCGGGCTGCTGCCCACGCTCACCCCCTCACCTGAAATCGACCTGCCCTACCCGATCTGCCGCTACATCATTCCGGCCGGAGAGGCCTTCCCCCCGTCGCTGGTCGAGCCCTGGACCCGCGGCAGGCGACAGGTCATCAACACCTACGGGCCGACCGAGGCCAGCACCGACACCAGCCATCAGAGTCTGCGACCCGATGAACCGGTGACCATCGGTTCACCGTTGCCGAATGTCACTTACGTGATATTGCCTTTTGGTGATACCGAGCCTCTGCCTCATGGGGCCGTGGGGGAACTCTGCATCGGCGGCGTGCATGTTGCGCGAGGCTATCGCAATCTGCCCGAACTGACCGCGGAAAAGTTTATTCAGCATGAGTCCTTCGGCCGCCTGTACCGCACCGGCGACAAGTGCCGCATCGATATTGACCGGCAGCAGGTTGAATTCCTCGGCCGCGAAGACGCGCAACTCAAAGTGCGTGGGCATCGGGTCGAAATACAGCCGATCGAGGACTTGCTGCAAAGCGAGTTCGAAGAAATCGAGGCCGCTGTCATCGATTACCGCAACGAGGAATTGATTGCATTTGTGGCGGCGCCCACGATGCTCTCGGATACGTCCGGCTCGGCCGTCGCCGCCCCGTCAGATTGGACCCAGCGCGTGCTGAGCCGGCTTTCCCTGACCCTGCCCGCCATCGCCGTGCCCGCCAGGGTTTTCATGGTTCCAGCGTTCACGCTGAAACCGATCTCCGGAAAAATCGACCGCGACAAGCTGCCCCGGCTGCACGAAGCCGATTTTCTGAGTGAGCAGCCATCTGCGGGGCCGTCCTCGACCGCGGAAGAACAGGCCGATGTCCCGGAGGCGGATCCTGAGACAGACAGGGAAAAGGCCCCCCTGGCTTTCGAGGTATTGCAGATTTGCCGCGAGGTGCTGGCTGTGGAGCTTGGCTGGGACGACCGCTTCATCGACCATGGCGGACATTCACTGGCCATCGCGCAACTCGCCCTCAGGCTACAGACAGCGGGCTGGCAGGTTTCAGTGCGCGACCTGCTCAGCACGGCGGACACCCCACGCCAGATCCTCTCGCGGCCGCTGGCCCCGCCCGGGGAAGAAAAGGCGACATGGACACCCGCGAGCGCCACCCCGGCGCTGGAACGACCAGCGTCCAGGATTCTCAGCGTCTGGTTATTCACGGCTCTGCAGTGTCTCCTGCTGCTCATTCTTTACGCGCCTTTTGTTCTCGGAGTGATCGCACTGACACTGCTGGCGAGCGACAGTCAACTGCTGGACGCCCCGAGACTGTCCGTATTTTTGCTGGCAGGCATCGGCGCCTACCTGGGCGCGTTGCTGGTGCCGGCAGGCATCCTGGGCTGGATCATGTTTCTGCGCACGCTCCTCAACGGTCACCCCAGACGCAGCGGCGTCGCGCCGGGCATTTATCCGAAATGGAGCGTGGCGCATTTACGTGCCTGGTATGCCGGACGCATGCAGACGCTGTTCCTGAGGCCCTTGAGGCTGATCATCAGAAGCTCGGTGATCGTGCGATGGGGGCTTCGCTGCCTGGGCGCTCGCGTCGGCGCGAATCTCCAGGTGGCCGGGGACGCCAATTTCCCGGGACCGATCGACCTGCTCGACATAGGGTCAGGGGTCACCATCCAGAGCCGCGCGATGATCGCGACCAGCCGGTGGGTGGGCACGGAATTACACATCGGGCAAGTCTGCCTGGAAGACCATGCCAAAATCGGAATGCGGGCCGTGGTTGGCCCGGGCCTCGCGGTGGGACACGGCAGCTGGGTCACACCTTACACCCCCGTGCTGACCTCGACCCAGCCGGGCACGATGTGGGAAGGGGCGCCCGCGCGGTGTGTCGGCCGATTCACCCGATTGCGCCGCGAGTTGACCATGAGCGCGCCGGGGCCCGGCGCGGGCTTCATGGAGGCCGTCAACCTGGCCATGCAGGTGGTGCTGGAAATGGTGCTCGTCATATTGCCCGCAACGCTGATCTTTTTTGGTATGACAGAATTCCTCAACCGCGCTGGGCTGCAAAGCAGGCTGAGCGTGGGGTTAAACTCGGAGGTGGCCAGTGAACTGGCGCATGTGGCGCTTTTGGGTATCGCCTCGACCTGGCTGAGTCTTATCGTTGTTTCCCTGGCGTTGAGCCTGTTTCTCCGACTGACGCGGTTTGCACCCGGCGTGCTGCCCGCCCGCAGCTTGCGCGCGCATTTGCTTCGATATCGGGTTGTCAAGATGAACCAGGTCCAGCGGTCCTGGGGTTGGTCCATAACGGGACAGTATCTGCGCGCGATCAGCGGGATGCGGTTTAGCCGGGTCGGCGCCTCAGAATGCGACATCATGCTGAACCTGGTGCCCGAATCCTTCAGCGCCGCACCGGACGTGTTCTGGTCGCATGGGTGCATGACCAACGTGCTGGACGACGACGCGCACACCCTCACCCTGGGGCAGGTCGAAATGCCCTCCGCCTTTTTCGCCGGCAATGGCAGCGTGACCGAGGCCGGCCAGTTTCCCTCGCACTTTCTGCTGGGCGTGGCGACACCCGGCAGCGATATCCGCTTCCGAAGGCAGATGCGGTCTCGCCACGAGGCGCCCAGGGCGGTTGCCGGCAATCCGCCACTGAGGTTCGCCGTGCCGCCAGAGCGGGAAGATGGCGAAGCCGCATTACCGGGGCTGGGTATCTTCATCGCCCGGCTGCTGATCTTTGATGTCCTGAGACCCGCTTTTCTGCCCACGGCGGAAGTCATTGCCTACGCGCTTGTCTTCCTGGGAACACAGGCGCTCGGCATGGGCCCGGTCATAGGGGCATTGAGCGCGATCCTGGCGACTGAATTGCTGCTTCTGACCCTGTGTCTCATGGTCAAAGTGCTGCTGGTGGGGCGCTGGGGCCGTGACAACTCGACCGCCTTCTGGTCGTGGCGGCATTTCACCTATTTCTTCGCGCAGGACTGCTTTTTTGCCTGGTGCAGCCAGTCGCTCAGCTTTCTCGCGGGCACTTTGCTGCCCAACGCCTACCTGCGCTGGATGGGTTGCAAGCTGGGCAGGCGCACCATCGTGACCTCACCCCTGCAGGCATTTGACTGGAACGCCGTTGAACTGGGGCACGACTGCATGGCTGACGGGGTTTTCCAGTTACATACGTTTGAGGGTATGCGACTGACGGTCAAATCCAGCCGGATCGGTGACGGCTCCAGTCTCGGTTTGGGCGCGTGCGTAATGGGTGGCGTCGATATCGGCCAGGGTACCGACCTGGCGCCGCTGAGCCTGGTGCTGAAAGACATGAAGCTGCCCTCGGCAAACTACGACGGCAGCCCGGTCGGCATTGCCCTTGAGCGCCAGCCCGCCGGCGACGGGCCATGATCGGCGAGCAGATGATCGGCGAAGAGGCCCCGCTAGCGTTTGCCGGGCGCGTCCAGGCGGAACGCCTCCAGGCTCAACGCCGTTTGGCGCAGCGCAATGCTGCCCACATGCCGCTCCGAAGGCTGCACCATGGCCAGGCGCCAGGCGCCGGGGTCGTCGTCATCCATTGAGCGCACGGCCGGAGGCTCGCTCGGCACGCAGCTGACGCTGAAACGGTTGAGCCGATTGGCGATACCATGACCCGCTGCCTTCACGACGGCCTCTTTGCAGGCCCACGCGCGCAGAAAGGCCTCGTCCAGGCGTTCAGGCGCCAGCGCGGCAATCTCCCTGGCCTCGGCCGCGCTGAAGTAACGCCTCGACAGGGACAATGGGTCCTGGACACGGCGCCCCGCCACCTCGAGGTCCACACCCACAGGCGCGCCGGCCGCGATACCCACCAGGCAGCAACCGGGGCTGTTGGCATTGCTGAAATCGAGGCCTGAGCCCGCCGCCGCACCCGCCAGCACCGGCTTTCCGCTCACCCTCCGGGCAATCTCCACATCCTTGCCCGGCACGCCGAGATATGCGCCAAGAAGCAATCGCAGGTAAAACCGCCGCAGCGCGCGCGCCTGGCGCGCGTTGAGCCCGGAGGCAGGCGCCTGCTCATCGCCCTGCAACGGGTTTCCGAGCCGGTCAAAATCAAGAAACCAGAGGTGAACGGTGCCCGGCGGCGGAATGGCCAGTTTGCCCAGAGGCAGCGCCCGACGCTTGAAAACGGACGGGCCTGCCCCATTTTCTTTTTGGCTTATCATTGTTTCTACTTAGCAGCTACCGTAAGCTCAACGCACCCAGTGTAAGGGGTCTGCGGTCAACCATGTCGCCGCGGCCACTCAAGGCCGTAGCGTTAAACCTTGAACCCGGGGCGAGATACCATTAGTTTAAGCGTCCCCGAAGCAGTCGTGCCCAGTATGCAATTCAAAAATGTCGTGATCCAGTCGCTGGCCGCTATTGAGCCACCTATCAGGGTGACTTCGCGGGAAATTTCCGAGCGCATCAAGCCAACACTTCAGCGGCTGGGCATCCGGCCCAATTTGCTGGAGGAAATTTCGGGCATACTCGAACGGCGTGTCTGGCAGGCCAACACGCAGCCCTCTGATGGCGCCACCATGGCTGCCGAGCGGGCCATCGAGGATGCCGGCATCGATCGCTCAAGCATCGGGGTCATCATCAACACCTCGGTCTGCCGGGATTTTCTCGAGCCCTCCACGGCGTGCATCGTTCACGGCAACCTGGGCCTGCCCGACAACTGCCTCAATTTTGATGTTGGCAACGCCTGCCTGGCCTTCCTCAACGGCATGGATATCGCTGCCCGGATGATCGAACGCCACGAAGTCGAGTACGCACTCATTGTCGACGGTGAGTCCAGCGGTCCGATCACGGACGCCACGGTGGAGCGCATGCTCAACGATGACATGGATGAGCAGCAATTTCGGGCGGAGTTCGCCTCGCTGACCCTGGGTTCCGGCGCAGCCGCCATGATCATGGCTCGCAAGGACCTGGTGCCCGAAGGCCACGCCTACCGCGGGTCGGTGACCCGTTCGGCCACTGAGTTCAATTACCTCTGCAGGGGCCACATGCATCAGATGATGACCGACACGCGCACCCTGCTGACCGAGGGCCTGAAGCTCGCGGCCAAAACCTTTCAGGCTGCCTGCTCGGCACTGGGCTGGGTCGTTGACGAGCTAGACCAGTTCGTCATCCACCAGGTTTCGAAAGTACACACGGAATCGCTGATGGACTTGCTCAAGCTGGACCCCCAGAAAGTGCACGCCATCTACCCCAAGATGGGCAACATCGGCCCGGCATCCGTGCCCATCGCTTTGGCCAAAGCCGTGGAGATGGGCAAGATCAACCGGGGCGACCGCGTGGCCCTGCTGGGCATTGGGTCCGGCCTTAACTGCTCCATGGCCGAAGTGGTCTGGTAAGACATCCCTGCCAACCGGCAAGCCCGGGCAGATGAACCGGTGACCGCCTACCGCCCCCCTGAATCGCTTTATCCCTTCCAGTCCCGCTGGCTGGATCGCGATGGCATCCGGATGCATTACCTCGACGAGGGGCCGCGCGAGGCCCCGCCGGTTTTGATGCTGCACGGTAATCCCACCTGGTCGTTCTATTACCGCGACCTGGTGTTGCGCCTGCGCGACCGATATCGCTGCATCGTTCCGGACCACATTGGCTGCGGCTTGTCCGACAAGCCGGCGGACGAGAGATATAGCTATACCCTGGAACAGCGCGTCGCTGACCTGCACCGTCTTTTACAACACCTGTCACTGGATCAACCGCTGCGACTGGTCGTGCATGACTGGGGCGGAATGATCGGTTTTGCCTGGGCGACCCAAAACCCGGAAAGCGTCAGCCAGGCGGTCGTGCTCAATACCGGGGCCTTCCCGCTTCCCGCCGAAAAGCGTTTCCCCTTCGCCCTGTGGTTTGCCGGGCGCACCCGCCTGGGTGGTTTGCTGGTCAGGGGTATGAACGCTTTTTCCGGTGTTGCCGCCCGCGTCGCGTTCAAGCGCCCCGTCAGCGCCGACATCCGGCAGGCCTATACAGGCCCCTATGACTCATGGGCCCATCGAATCGCCACCCTGCGTTTCGTACAGGACATACCGCTCAAAGAAGATGACCGTGGGTACGCCATGGTGCGCAACACCGAGCAACGCCTGGACCGGTTCAGGGAAAAGCCGGTGATGCTGGCCTGGGGCCTCAAAGATTTCGTCTTCGACGAGACGTTTCTTCGTCAATGGCGTCATCACCTGCCTGCCGCCGAAGTGGTCGAGTACCCCGAATGCGGCCACTACGTGCTTGAAGACGCGGGTGAGGATTTGCGACAGCGAATCAGCGTCTTTCTCGATCGGCATACCTTTGAACGAGATGGCTGAGGACTGGCGCAGCGAGACCGTCAACAACGTGGCCGGCGCCTTGTCCGAGCAGGCTGCGCGGCAACCCGACCAACCCGCCATGCACTATCCCACCGGCCTGAAGCAGGGCCGGATCCGGTACAGCAGCATCACCTACCGGGCGCTGGATGAACTCAGCAACCAATGGGCAAGAGGCTTGCGTAACAAGGGCATCGGCCGGGGTGTCCGAACGGCCTTGATGGTGCCGCCGGGCCTGGATTTTTTCGCCCTGTTTTTTGCGCTTTTCAAAGCAGGCGCCGTCCCGGTGCTGATCGACCCGGGCATCGGGGTCAAGCCTTTGGGGAAGTGCCTGGCCGAAGCCCGGCCCGAGGCATTCATCGGCGTCACCCGGGCGCACGTGGCCCGAATACTGTTGCGATGGGCGCCCCGTTCGATCAAACAGTGTGTCACTGTGGGCCCCAGGCTGGGCTGGGGCGGCGAATCGGCCCGTGCCATCCTCGCATCGGGTGCGCGATCTTCCGAAGCCGTGCTCGAAGACACCGGGCCCGATGACATCGCCGCTATTCTTTTCACCTCTGGCAGCACCGGTATCCCAAAAGGCGTGGTTTACCGCCACCGGCACTTCCTCGCCCAGGTGGAGATGCTCAGAGAGGCGTTCGATATCAGGCCGGGTGATGTCAACCTGCCGACCTTTCCGCCTTTCGCCCTGTTCGACCCGGCGCTGGGCATGACCAGCGTCATACCCTGCATGGACCCGACCCGGCCGGCAAAGGCAAAACCGGATTTACTGCTCCAGTCGATTGAAAGGTTCGAGGTCAACACGGTCTTCGGCTCGCCCGCGCTGCTGCGGGTGCTGGCCCGGTACACGGACGAGAACAGCGTTTCCCTCGCGAGCATCAAGCGCATTATTTCGGCAGGGGCGGCCGTGCCGATCGACGTCATGCGGCGACTGGAGCCGGCACTGCCTGACGGCGCCCGAATATTCACGCCCTACGGCGCCACGGAGTGCCTGCCGGTCGCGAACATCTCCAACCACGAGATCAACCCGGAGCTGGAGCGCCGGACCCGCCTTGGCGAGGGCATCTGTGTCGGCCTGCCCGTTTCGCCCAACAGGGTCGGCATCGTCCCGATCACGGATGAGCCCCTGCCGCGGTTGGACAGCAGCCCATTCCTGGCGCCCAACGAGACCGGCGAGATCGTGGTGTACGGGCCGACAACCACGGACGCCTACTGGCAGCGCGACGAGCAAACCCGCCTGGCCAAGTCCGTCGATGACACGGGCGCGATTTGGCATCGCATGGGGGATATCGGATTTCTCGACGAATCAGGCCGGCTCTGGTACTGCGGCCGTAAATCACAGCGCGTCGAAACCTCGGGGCAGACACTGTTCACGGATCAATTGGAAGCCGTGTTCAATACCCATCCCGATGTCAGCCGAACGGCCCTGGTCGGCGTGGGCCGGGCCGGAGCGGTGACACCGGTGTTGTGCGTTGAACTGGCGCAAAAAAAATCCCGGGCAGAGCGCGCCCGGATTCGGGAAGCCCTGAAAGAAATGGCGGCCGGCAACCCCCGTACCCGTCTGATCAGGACCTTTCTGTTTCACCCGGCCTTCCCCGTCGATATCAGGCACAACGCCAAGATCGGCAGGGAGCAGCTGGCCGTTTGGGCGGATGGAAAAATCACATGAGAATCCTGGTCACCGGCGGCGGCGGTTTTTTGGGCGCCAGCGTTTGCCGGCAGCTGATGGCGCGTGGCGACACGGTACTGGCCCTGCAGAGAAGCCCCGCCCCGGAACTCGAAAAGCGAGGCGCGCAGGTGCTCCAGGGCGACCTGTCCGACCCTTCCACCGTGCTCGAGGCCATTGCGGGCTGTGATGCCGTTATTCACACCGCGGGCAAGGCCGGAGCCTGGGGGGCCTATGAGGACTATCACGCGATCAATGTCACGGGCACTGAACATGTGATCTCGGCCTGCCGGGCGCATGGCGTTTCCAAACTGGTGTTCACCAGCTCCCCCAGTGTCGCTCATGGCGGCGGCGACATCGAAGGCGCGGATGAGTCGCTGCCCTACCCCGATACATTTGCTTCGCCCTACCCGGCGACCAAGGCACAGGCCGAGCAATGGGTGATGGCCGCGCACGGGGAGAGCTTGAGCACGGTCTCGCTGCGCCCGCACCTGATCTGGGGACCCGGTGATCCCCATCTGCTCCCGCGACTGGTGGAGCGGGCCAAGCGTGGCAAGCTGGTCCTTCCGGGCGGTGACAAGCTGATTGACACCGTCTACGTGGACAATGCCGCCGAGGCGCACCTGCTGGCGCTGGACGCGCTGGGCCAGGGGCGCGAGGTGGGCGGCAAAACCTACTTCATCAGCAACGATGAGCCACTGCCGCAAAAGGAAATCATTCAAAAGCTGCTGGCGACCGCCGGGGTGGACGTTCCCATCAAGGCCATATCACCCGCCGTGGCCGGCGCGGCAGGGGCGGTACTGGAATCGGCCTGGAAGCTGCTTGGCATTCGATCAGAGCCCCCCATCACCCGCTGGGCCGCGGAGCAGCTGTCCACCGCGCACTGGTACGACATCAGCGCGGCCAAGCGGGATCTCGGTTACCGGCCGCGCGTGTCCATCGAGGAAGGGTTGCAGCGCTTATCGAGGCATCTGGCCGGTCATCCCTGATCCGGCGCATGCAAAAGCCTCATTCACACCCGGACAGGCGCGTTCCCCTCGTGTTCACCCTCGCCGTTTCTTCCATTGACGGTAGCGTCGCAGCAGGTTCTCGAACGCGCTGTAGTCCAGCAATCGGGCATCTTCCTCGGAAGCGTCTTCATAGCGACCATGGTACTTGTGCTTGACCCAGGCGTTGATGTCCAACCGCTTCAGGTATTCAAACATGGTGTTATTGAGGGGGTGCAGACCGTCTTTGTGCAAAACGGTGGTGCCGAAATCGATCACGCAAGGGCGCTGATCCCGCGTCACCAGCAGGTTGGATTTTGATTTCAGGTCGCCGTGCGCCACGCCGCGCGCGTGAAAGGAGCGGATGATGCGCAGCAGGCCGGCAAACCAGGCTTCACGGTCGTCAAACCGCGCGTCACGAAAATGACCACCGCGCACGTATTCGATCAACAGATAACGCTCGTCCACCAAGCCGAAGCAGCGAGGGACGCCTGCCAGCCCCTGCATGCGCTCGTAGGCACGATACTCACGCAGCAGGGTGGCGCGGCGCGCCTTCAGCAGGGCGCCACTGCCCATGGCTGTTTTGATCAGGAAGTCCGCTCCGTCCTCGCTGTAATGGAGAATGGTGCCCTGGTTGCTGGTCGCGAGAATATGGGTATGTTCAGCAAGGCTGGTTTCCACCCACTGGGAAAGAAATCGCGGCACCTGGAATGGGTCGTTGCTCATGCCTTGAATTCAACCTGGGTGCGGGCCTGTTAGGGCGGAAACGGGTCTTTTATGGTACTGAGTCGTGCATTCATTTTAACATTGCACAACTTATGCCTTCACAACGGAGCCATTCATGACCTGGCAAATGAGACTTTACCTGGCAGCATCGTGCCTCGTGGCATCGGCACTGGCGCTGGCCGAGCCTTTCCCTTCCACTTACGAACCACTGGCGTCCCAGACCACCCTGATCGAAAATGCCGTCATCCTGACCGGCACGGGTGAGCGGCTCGAGGGCGCCAGCCTGCTGATGGATGGCGGCAAACTGAGCTTTGTGGGTTCAGGTGACGCGCCGGATGACGCCCTGCGCATCGATGCGGGCGGGCGCTGGGTCACGCCAGGCCTGATCGACATCCACTCCCATCTTGGTGTTTATCCAAGCCCCGGCACCTGGGCGCACTCTGACGGCAACGAGATGATCAACCCGGCCACGCCCAACGTGTGGGCCGAACACAGCATCTGGCCACAGGACCCGGGCTTTTCCCGAGCGCTGGCGGGCGGTGTGACTGCCATGCAGATTCTGCCCGGTTCGGGCAATCTGATCGGCGGTCGCGGCGTTACGGTCAAGAATGTCTACAGCACCAGCTACCAGGGCATGAAATTTCCCGGCGCGCCGCACGGGATGAAAATGGCCTGCGGTGAAAACCCCAAGCGGGTTTACGGACGTGACAAGCGCACGGCGCCGATGACGCGCATGGGCAACGTCGCCGGCTATCGCGCTCAGTGGATCGCTGCCCAGAAATACCGGGACGATTGGGATGAATACGAGGCCAAGCGTGCCGAAGGTGACGAGGAGGCCACTGCGCCCAAACGCGATCTGAAACTCGAGACCCTGGCCGGCGTACTGCGCGGCGACATTCTAGTGCATATGCACTGTTATCGCGCTGACGAAATGATGACCATCCTGGATATGGCGGAGGAGTTTGGCTATGCAGTCAGCACGTTCCATCATGGCGTAGAGGCCTACAAGATCGCTCAGGAACTGGCCGAAGAAGGCGTCTGCGGCGCGCTCTGGGCCGATTGGTGGGGGTTCAAGATGGAAGCCTATGACGGCATCCAGGAGAACATTGCCCTGGTCGACCGGCCAGAGGGTGGTTGCGCCATTGTGCATTCGGATTCGTCCGAAGGCATTCAACGCCTGAACCAGGAGGCCGCCAAGGCCATGGCGCGCGGACAGCGCATGGGCCTGGACATCCCGCCCGAGCGCGCGATCCGCTGGGTCACGGGCAACCCCGCAAAGGCCATGGGTATTCTCGATCAGACCGGAACACTGGAGGCAGGCAAAATGGCGGATGTGGTGCTGTGGAGCGGCAACCCGTTCAGCGTCTATACCCAGGCCGACCAGGTCTGGATCGACGGCGCACTGGTCTATGACCGGGCTGATCCGGCCATGCAACCGGTTTCCGATTTCGAGCTGGGACAGTTGCAGGGGGTGTCGCAATGAAAAGGATCAGCAAAATACTCATTTGCAGCTTTGCGGTACTGGCCCTGCCGGCGGCCACCGCCGATATCCTCATCCGGGGCGCCACGGTGCACAGCATGACTTCGAAAGGCACCCTGGAAAATACCGATGTGCTGGTCCGCAAGGGCAACATTTATCGCATGGGCAAACGGCTCAGCGTCTCCGGACCTGACCATGTCGTGATCGACGCGGAGGGCCGGCCACTCACGCCCGGGCTCTTTGCCGGGATGACCTCTATCGGCCTTACCGAGGTATCGGCGGTGGACGAATCAGTGGATAACGCGCTCGAGAGCATCGAAATCAGCCCGATGAGACCGGAATTTGATGTCACAAGCGCCTACAACCCGCATTCCAGCCTGGTGCCGGTCACCCGCATCGAGGGGCACTCGTTTACGCTGCTCAGCGCCAGCCCGAGCAGCAGCCTCTTCGGCGGCCAGGGCAGAATGGCGGCGCTTGACGGTGCCTACGACGCCCTGTTTGGACAGCCGGTTCTGTTCATCAATATCGGCGGCAGCGCGGCGGGCGTCGCCGGGGGTTCGCGCGCCGGACTCTGGATGCTGTTACAGCAGGCCATGGATGAGGCCAGCCGGGCGCCCGAGGACAATGTAAGCCCGTTACTGACCGGCCGCGGCCGCGCCACCCTGGCACGATTCGCCGACGCCGGCACGGTGGTGTTCTCGGTCCATCGGGCCAGCGACATTCTCCAGGTCATTCGTCACGCGGAAAAATTCGGCGTCAAGGCCGTCATCTCGGGCGGCGCGGAGGCCTGGATGGTGGCCGAGACGCTGGCGAAAGCCGATGTTCCGGTGTTGCTGAACCCACTGCAGAACCTGCCTTCCAGTTTCGACGCGCTGGGTTCCCGCCTGGATAACGCGGCCATTTTGCATGCGGCCGGCGTGACGATCGCATTTTCCGGCGCGGGCAGCCATAACGCCCGCAAGCTGCGTCAGATGGCCGGCAACGCGGTGACCCACGGCTTGCCCCACGACGCGGCGCTCGCGGCGCTGACGCGCAACCCGGCTGAAATTTTTGGTGTGGAAGACCATCAGGGCAGCATCGAGAAGGGCCGGCCGGCCAACCTCGTTCTGTGGTCTGCTGACCCCCTGGAAGTCACCACCCTGGCTGAGCGGGTCGTGATCAACGGGATCGACATCCCGATGACCTCGCGTCAGACCCAACTGCGGGATCGTTACACACCTGAACAGCCATCAATGCCGAGGGCCTATATCAAACCCTGAGCCTGGTAAGCCTGTTGAGGGCCCGGCCTGAGACCGGCCCGGCACATGCCGGGCCGTGCGGCCATCGCTAAGCGGGCGGCCTAAGACTCAAAGTGGGCGAGATCCGCCGTAAAACCATGACCTTCCACCCTTGGAACAGTCCCCCCGTTCGCATAATATAGGCTGTTGTTGCTTGTTAAAGCCGCGTTTGAGCAGTCATTCCTGTTCATTCTCGCCATCGCAGGCAGCCATCCCGGGCGCCACGGCCCTGGGATCACCAAGAATGAAAACACCTCAAGACAGGCACATGTGGACAGACGCGTTATACGAAGAGCCATCCAGCACAGGGCTGAACCCGGGCGGATCGCGGTATACGCGGAACAAAAGAGGAGGCAAGCCGAAATGAACGTTCATCGCAAGATGTTCAACCTGACACTCTCATCAGCCGTGACAGCGGCCCTGGCGCTGACGGGCGCCACCGCCGTGCAGGCCGATGAGGACGTCCTGGAAGAAGTGATCGTCACCGCCAACAAGCGGGAACAGACGGTGCAGGACATTCCCATGAACATTTCCGTCCTCGATGCGTTGATGATCGAGGAACGGGGCATCTACAGGCCGGAGGACTATCTCAGGACCCTCGCTGGCGTCTCGACACCGGGCGGCGATGCCAACTTCATCATCCGCGGTCTTAACACCTCCACCGCGCAGCGTTCGGCCGGAACGACCAGTACGTTCGTCGACGAGATTGCGCTGGGCCTGACCAACCTCTACGACATCGAACGTATCGAAGTTCTGCGTGGCCCGCAGGGCACGCTGTATGGCGCCTCGGCAGTCGGCGGCACCATTCGCTACATCACCAACAAGCCGGACGCCTCAGAGTTTGCGGGTAACGTCACGCTCGAATACCTCCACAAGAGAATGGCGGAGGATTCGGGTCATACGGTCAACGCGATGCTGAACATCCCGCTGGCGGAAAACCTCGCCCTGCGCGCGGTCGGCACGCTCGCCAAGGACCCGGGCATCTATCAGAACATCGCGACCGGCCGCAAGGATGTGGGCACGCAGGAAGACGATGAGTACCGTGTCGCTTTGCGCTGGACACCCGGTAATGCCGACATCATGTTGAGCTATATCTACCGCGACCGTTCAGACTTCGGACAGAAGGAAACCGGCAACGCCGACAAACCGGGCACCGCTGACATCATTGACGCCAACTGCGCTTATGACACCGCCTGGTACTACAGCGACTCCTGTACGCGCGTCTGGGCCCTGTCAGGCGGGGATCTGAGCGGCTACGATCCGGAGCTCGCTTTCTACTCATTCATCGACGAGACGTTCGATGTGGAGACCAGCGTGATCACGCTGAACGCCAGCTATGACTTCGGCCCGGTCACCGGCACCTTGATTTATGCCGACTATTCCTATGACGAGTACCTGGTGACGGACTGGTCGAGGATCGACACCGACGACCTCTACATCGACAACCTGTATCTGTGGGGCGACTCCGGCGAGGAGACGCTCGAGGTGCGTTTCACCTCCAGCTACGACGGACCGATCCAATGGACCGCCGGTTACTTCTCTAACAAGTTCGAGGACGCGGGTGATCGCGTTCAGGAATGGGAACAAACCGATATGGGCGGCATGGACTATGTTCAG
>WTJD01000234.1 GCA_011524975.1 Lysobacterales bacterium | reverse complement strand
GCCAAGAAGACGGCAAAGAAAACGGCCAGGACGGGAACCGAGTCCACCGGAAAGAAGGCCGTAAAAGCCAGCGGCGAGGAGAAGAAGGATGACTGAATCATTGCGGAAAGTGGCGATCATCGGTGGCAGCCGTATTCCTTTTTGCCGCTCAAATACCGTTTACGCGGAAAAAACAAACCTGGACATGCTGGCCGCCGCCATCCAGGGTGTTTCTGACCGGTTTGGGCTGAAAGACATCAAGCTTGATGAGGTGGTCGCCGGCGCGGTCACCAGCCACTCCAAGGATTGGAACCTGGCGCGCGAGGCGCTCCTGTCCACCAATCTCAGCCCGCTCACCCCGGGTATCACCATGCAGCAGGCATGCGGAACCAGCCTGCAAGCCGTGCTCGGCATTGGCGCAAAAATCGCCTCCGGTCAGATAGACTGCGCCATTGCTGCCGGCACAGATACCACCTCGGACGCCCCGATCGTGTTTTCGCGCAAGTTTTCCCGACGTATGGTGAAACTTGCGCAAGCACGCAGCGGCAAGGCCAAAATGCAGGTGCTAAAAGGCTTCAGCCCCCGTGAGATCATGCCGCAGGCACCGGCCAACGGTGAGCCTCGAACCATGATGTCCATGGGCCAGCATTGCGAGCGCATGGCACGGGAGTGGGCAATAACGCGTGAAGACCAGGACAGACTGGCAGCGTCCAGTCACCATAAGGCGAGCGCGGCCTGGGATCGCGGCTTCTTTGACGACCTCGTGGTCTCCTGGGGCGGTCTTGCAAGGGATAACAATATCCGGGCCGACTCTTCCATGGAGAAACTGGCTTCTCTGAAAACCGTTTTCGACCGGGGACCAAACGGCACCCTGACCGCTGGAAACAGCACGCCATTGACCGACGGGGCAGCGGCCGTGTTGCTGGCATCGGAGGACTGGGCGAAGTCACAGGGCCTTCCCATTCAGGCTTACCTGACAGCAGGCAGAACCGCCTCAGTGGATTTTGTTGCCGACGAGGGGCTGCTGATGGCGCCCACGGTGGCCGTAGCCGAAATGCTGCAACGCGCCGGCCTGGGTTTGCAGGACTTCGATTTCTATGAAATTCATGAAGCTTTCGCCGCCCAGGTGCTTTGCACCCTGGCCGCCTGGGAATCCGAGGACTACTGCCGTGACCGGCTCGGCCTGGAAGCCGCTCTGGGCCCCATTGACCCGGATCGGATGAATGTCAATGGCGGCAGTGTGGCTGTTGGACACCCGTTTGCGGCCACCGGTGCGAGAATCACCGCTACCCTGGCACAGGCCTTGGCGGACGCCGGTTCGGGGCGAGGCCTTATTTCCGTTTGCACCGCCGGCGGCATGGGGGTTTCGGCCATCCTCGAAGCGGCAGCCTGAGGCTGCCGCTGCTGCTCAGGCACAGGCTCATAGAAACCTGCTCACGGGCGCTCACTCACCGTCAATCAGGCACCGTCAATCAGGCACCGTCAATCAGGCACAGACACCCAGGCATAGATACCTGGGCACAGAAACCTGGGCACAGGCGTTTTGGGTCAGGCCGGTACCGCCCGCCCTGTTCAGCCGATGCGGCGCAGGGCGCCGTCGAGGGTATTGCGCAACAGCATGGCGATGGTCATGGGGCCGACGCCGCCCGGCACGGGCGTGATGGCAGCCGCCACCTCACTGGCCTCATCAAACGCGACATCTCCGACCAGGCGGTACCCACGCTCCGAACCCGGGTCATCGACCGCGTTAACGCCCACGTCAATCACGACAGCACCGGGATTGACCCAGTCTCCACGAACCATTTCGGGCCGGCCCACAGCGGCGATCAGGATGTCGGCCTGGCGAACAACCTCCGGCAGGTCCTGTGTTCGCGAATGACAAATCGTTACCGTGGCATTTCGGTGCAGCAGCAGCATGGCCACCGGCAAGCCGACGATGTTGCTCCGCCCCAACACCACGGCGCGTTTTCCCTCGATCGAAACGCCGCTTCGATCGAGCAGCTCGATACAGCCTTTGGGCGTGCAGGGAACGAACAGCGGATCACGGCGCTTCATCGACAGCCGGCCGATATTCAGCGGATGAAAACCATCGACATCTTTTTCCAGGCTGACCGCACCCAAAATTTCTTCATCGTCGATGTGATCAGGTAAGGGTAGCTGCACCAGGATGCCATCAACCTCGGGGTTGGCGTTCAAGTCGCGCACCACTTCGAGAAGTTCATCCTGGCTGATGTCGGCGGGCAGATCGTGACCGAAAGAGCGTATACCGACCTCCTCACAGGCCCGTTTCTTCATGCGCACATAAGTCTGCGAGTCCTTGCGCGCGCCGACCAGCACCGTGGCCAGCCCGGGAACCTTGCCGTGATGTTCGCGCATCGCATCCACTTCATTGTGAATCTCTTGCCTGATCGTAGCGGCGATAGCTTTGCCATCAATCAAATTTGCCCCCATGACATTCTCCTGGGTCGTTGAACATTTCGGGTCGCGGCCCGCTGCACCAGCCCCGGTCGAAACGGGCTGCTGAAAGTGCTCCATTGTACCGGATTGGCCCCCTTGCCGGTTCTTGACTACAATGTGTAGAGAAGCCAAGGCAGGCAACGGGCGGTGGTCATCTCCCGCCGAAAAACATGTACGTTTTCCAGCATCAATTCCTGTTATCCAGCGGTCGCCGTCTCTCACTGGACCGGTATCGCGGACAGCCTTTGCTCCTGGTCAACACGGCCAGCGAATCACGCCACGCCGGTCAAATGCGAAAACTGCAGCGCCTATGGGAAAATTACCGCCATTTTGGGCTGATGATCATCGGCCTGCCCTGCAATGATTTCGGCGGACGAGAACCCCTTGAGGACGAGCAAATGGAATCCGAGTGTCTCAGCCGTTTTGGCGTTCGCTTCCCCTTGAGCGCCAAGCTCAGCATGGCCGGACGGTCGATGGATCCGCTGTTTGCCGAGATGCGGGAAGCCTATGGCCGCGAAAAGCTGCCGCAGTGGAATTTTCACAAGTATCTCTTCAATCAAAGAGGCCAGCTCACGGGTAGTTGGCCCCACCGGACGGAACCGGATGACATAGCCCTGACCCACCAGATCGAGCGGAACCTCACAGCCTGGGTGATCTGACGGGCAAGCTACTGCTTTTTCTTGCGAGTGGTGAATTTCTTAAGCCGGCGCCGCTTGGCTTTTTGCCGGTCGGTCAATGTGTTCTTGCGATCCTTGAACGGATTATCGCCCTCGCGGAACTGTATCCAGAGGGGCGTGCCCTTGAGTTTGAAATGGCGAATGAAAGTATTTTCGAGATAACGCCGGTAGGCCGGCTGAATCTGCTTGATACGATTTCCATGCACAACCACGCGGGGAGGGAATTTGCCGCCGGAATGGGCATATCGCAAGCGAATCGCCCGCCCCTTGCTCATGGCTGGCTGGTGCGCGTCAACGGCTTCACGCAGCACCCGGGTCAACTCCGCGGTCGGCATATCCATCATCGCGCTGTCCCAGGCCTCGTCAATGGCTTTCATCAATTCGCCAATGCCTGAACCCTGCAGGGCCGACAGCCTGATGCGGCGGGACCACCCGACATATTGCAACTTGCGGTCCATCTCCGACAGCACGTGCGCTCTTTGAGTACTGTCCATGCCGTCCCATTTGTTGAGTACCAGCACCAGCGCCCTGCCCTGCTGCAGAATGTGGCCTAACAGGGTCGTGTCCTGGTCGGTAAGGCCCTCTCGCGCGTCCAGCATGAGCACCACGACATGCGCCCGCTCGATGGCCTGCAGGGCCTTGATCACGCTGAACTTCTCCACCGCGTCATCGATCCTTGCCCGCCGTCGCACCCCGGCGGTGTCGATGAGTTCATAGCGAATCCCCTTTCGCTCCATTTCAAGCCGAATGGAATCGCGCGTGGTGCCTGGCATGTCGTAAGCCATCACCCTTTCCTCACCGAGCAGACGATTGACCAATGTCGACTTGCCGACATTGGGCCGCCCAATGATCGCCACACGGCGTCGGTCGGGGTCATCTTCAGGCACTTCGGTCTCAGCGGGAGGCAGCGCTTCGTTGACGCTGGACATGAGTTGCTCCAGCCCGCGCCTGTGCAC
>WTJD01000181.1 GCA_011524975.1 Lysobacterales bacterium | reverse complement strand
CCACTTATGCCTTGTGTGGGTTTGCGAACTTTGCGTCCATCGCGATCCAGCTGGGCGGCATCGGCGGGCTGGCGCCGGAGCGGCGTTCGGATATCGCGCGCTTTGGCCTTCGGGCCGTGCTGGGCGGCGCGCTGGCCACCATGATGACGGCGACGATCGCGGGCGTCCTCTCCGAGTTCGTCGCCTGACACCTTCCGGGCTGTGAGCGCCAACTCACAATTTGCTCTGTTCCGCACCCGGCGATTCCTGCCGTTTTTCTGGACGCAGGCGTTCGGTGCGCTCAACGACAACATTTTCAAAAACGCCCTGGCCGCCCTGCTGGTCTTCCAGGGCAGCCAGATGGGCGGGCTGAATACCGACCAGGTGGTCAACCTCAGCGCCATGGTGTTCATCCTGCCCTTCTTCCTGTTCTCCGCCTTGTTCGGACAGTTTGCGGACAAGTATGAGAAGTCGATGCAAATACGCCGCATCAAGTTGTTCGAGGTGGTGATCATGATCACCGCCACCCTGGGCTTCTGGCTGAACAATCTGCCGCTGCTGCTGACCGTGCTGTTCATGCTGGGCTTCCAGTCAACCATCTTCGGGCCGATCAAGTACGGCATCCTGCCGCAAGTCCTGGACAAGCGGGAACTGGTCGGTGGCAACGCGCTGGTTGAGATGGGCACCTTCGTGGCCATCCTGGCCGGCACCATCGCCGGCCCACAGCTGGCTGGCATCGAGGCCAATTGGCCGGTGTGGGTCAGCCTGGCAGCGCTGGTTGTTGCCGTGATGGGCTACCTGTTCAGCCGTGGCATTCCCGAGGCCAACGCCGTGGCGCCGGACCTGAAGATCAACTGGAACATCTTCACGGAAACCTGGAACAACATCCGATTCATCAACGAAAACCAGACGGTGCTCAACAGCGTGCTGGGCATCTCATGGTTCTGGTTTTTCGGGGCGACCGTGTTGGTGCAGATACCCAGCTATTCGCAAAATGTCCTGGGCGGCGACGAAGACCTCATGTCCGGCCTGCTCGCCATGTTCATCATCGGCATCAGCACGGGCTCCCTGTTGTGCGAGAAGCTATCGGGCAGACAGGTGGAGATCGGCCTGGTGCCCTTTGGGACCATTGGCCTGACCCTGTTCGCTGCCGACCTGTACTTTGCCAGCCCGGCCGTGCCCATTGAGGGTGTCACCCTGGGCAGCTTCCTGGCCGACTCAGCCAACTGGCGGATCATCGCCGACCTGTTACTGATCGGCGCGTTCGGCGGTTTCTACATCGTGCCGCTGTATGCCCTGGTCCAGCAGCGATCCGAGGCTTCGCACCGCTCACGCGTCATCGCTGGCAACAATATTCTCAACGCGCTGTTCATGGTCGTGGCCGCTATTTTCGCCATGCTGATGCTGGGCCGGGCCGGGTTCACCATCCCGGAACTGTTCCTGGCCACCGCCGTGCTCAACGCCCTGGTCGCCATTTACATCTTTACCCTGGTGCCCGAATTCTTGCTCCGCTTCCTGATGTGGATCCTGATTCACACCATTTACCGGGTTCGCGCCCGGGGGCTTGAAAACATCCCCGAGGAGGGGCCGGTGATCGTGGCCGCCAATCACGTCAGCTTTGTCGACCCGCTGATCATTGGCGGAATGGTGCGGCGGCCGATCAACTTCGTCATGTACTACCGGATCTACCAGATCCCGCTGTTGCGTTTTTTCTTCAAGGCCAGCAAAGCCATACCGATCGCTTCACGCACGGAGGACCCCGATGTGCTGGGCGAGGCCTATCGCCGCTCGGACGCAGTGCTGGAAGCGGGAGACATACTGGGTATTTTCCCGGAAGGTCAGATCACCCGCGACGGCGAGATACAGGCGTTCAAAAAGGGCATAGACAGAATCCTGGCCGACCAGCCCGTGCCGGTGATACCCATTGCCCTGTGCAACCTGTGGGGATCGTTGTTCAGTCGCCGGGATCCGTTGCTCAAGCGCAGGCCCTACAAACTGTGGTCGCTGATTGAAATCCGGGTCGGTAAAGCCATACCCCCCGAGGAAGCCACTGCGGAAAGGCTCGAGGCCGAGATCAGAGCGCTGCGCGGGGCTGACCGCTAAACGGCAAATTCCTCGCTCCCGCGGCCGCAGTTCCAGCAATGGCTGAAGACACCAGCCACCTCCGTGCCGCAATTGGAGCACACCCAGTCGGGCTCATTGCCCGAGGGGGTGGCCAGCAGTTTTTCGATCAACGCCTGGGCGCGCGGCAGATCGGCCTCCTCCAGCACCCAGAGCTCTGGCATGACCTCGACAAAAGGGATTTCGCCCATGACGGATGACATGAACTGGTTTTTCAACAGCGTGCGGATGCCGGCCGCGGCCAGCGCGCTTTGAAAATGCCCGACGCGGGTCAGGTCGAAGTCTTCGAACACTTTGAACATCGGGCTATTTTGATATTGTGGCCCGGAGACGGCAAGTACACCCGGGCATTGCCATTGCGTCGTGGCTCTGGTGCAATTCACCCATGGAAAAGATCAAGCGCAGCGACCAGGAATGGCGCGAACAGCTCGAGCCCGAGCAATACCGGGTTACCCGGCAGGCCGGAACGGAAATGCCGTTTACCGGAAAGTACAACGATCATGCTGAAGACGGAACGTACCGCTGCGTGTGCTGCGGCCACGAACTGTTTGGCTCCGACAGCAAATTCCACTCCGGGTGCGGGTGGCCCAGTTTCCACGGCGAACTCGACGAGGCCGGCATCGTTCAAAGGCCGGACCACAGCCACGGGATGTCTCGCATCGAGCTTCTGTGCCCGCGTTGCGATGCCCATCTCGGGCATATATTTCCGGACGGACCACCGCCTACCGGGATGCGCTACTGCATCAACTCGGCCTCGCTGGAATTCAAGAGCAGTGAGGAGTGACCGGTGACGGGTCAAAAGTCTTGCGGCTTTCGAGTACCCCGCCTGCCCCGCCGGTAACACACCGTGAACCCATCCCTGGGGGCTCGAACGCGACCTGCCTGTCGCGTACGGTTCCCGGCCCGACCAGCCGGGCCTTTCTCGCCGGATCACGGTTCACGAATCAGGGGTTCCGTTTTTTTCGATTCGCCCTGCTGATTTCTGTACTCGCCCTCGCCGCCTGCGCCAGCCCGTCCTACTACTGGCAGGCGTCGAAGGGACATCTCGGGTTGATGAGCGAACGGCGAGAGGTGGGCGAGGTGCTGGCCGACCCGGAAACATCCGGTGAGTTGAAGGCCCGCCTGGAACTCAGCGCCGAGATTCTCGAATTCGCCGAGCGGGAACTCAGCCTTCCTTCGGGTGACAGCTACCGGACCTTCGTCGAGATCGGCGGCCCTGTCACCTGGAACGTGGTGGCCGCACCCGAGTTCTCTCTGCAGCCCAAGCGCTGGTGTTTCCCGGTCGCCGGCTGCGTCAGCTATCGAGGCTATTTCCATCGAGAAGACGCCGAGACGTTTGCTGCCCGGATGTCACGAAAAGGATGGGATGTCACGATCATACCGGCGCTGGCCTACTCCACGCTGGGCTGGTTTGACGATCCCCTGCTCGACACCCTGTTGCGCAAGTCTGACGCGCAACTGGCCGGCACCCTGTTCCACGAACTGGCGCATCAGAGACTCTATGTGCGCGACAGCACCCACTTTAACGAGGCCTACGCGAGCTTTGTGGAGACCAGCGGCGTGAAACGGTGGTTTCAATCGCGCCAAGGCGACGCCGATGACCTCGAACGGTGGGAACGGGGCAGGCAGGCAGTGGCCGACTTCGATGACCTGCTGCGCTCCGCGCGCCTTGAGCTGCAAACCCTGTATGCCTCGGGTCTGCCGGCGCTGGAGATGAAAGACACGAAGCGGAAGATATTTGAAACGCTGAGAGACCGATACGATGACCTCGTGAACAGCGGCTGGCAGGGGCAGGATTATTTCTCATCGTGGATGGCGCAGGACCTCAATAACGCGGCCCTGGCCGGCTTCAGCGCCTATACCGGAGGCCGTTGCGCTTTTGCCGCGTTGCTCGCGGAAACCGGCCAGGATTTTGCCCGGTTCCACGAGCGGGCCGCTGCACAGGCGGGCCTCGACGCCGCGGACCGGGAGCGGTGGCTGAATCAGCCATGCGCGGTCATTGCTTCGCCCGCCGACTTGTGACAAGTTACACGCAACGCCATGCACTGGGATAAGGCATTGGGATTCAAACGATGGGCCGTGTTTGCGGCATGCGCGACCATGCTCCAACTCGAAGTCGCCAGTGCCCAGGCTCCGGCCTGTCCAGGCCCGGTGCTCGCAACATCGATCGCAGAGGAACCCGACCGGACGGGTATCCCCATCTACCTGGATGCCCGGCGCTTCACCGGCGGCCCGGAACAACTGGCCGAGGCGAGCGGAGATGTCTTACTCACGCGCGCTGACCAGCGCCTCGAAACCCAGTTGCTGCAATTCAACCCCGTCAACAGTGAGCTGACGCTGCCCCAGCCACTGATCTACCGCGACGTGCGCGTGGAACTGCAGGCCGATAGTGGACAGTACAATTTCAACCAGGAGTCGGGGCAGTTTTCCATGGTCCGCTACGGTTTTGTCGGCGCCACCGCGCAGGGACAAGCCGAGAACATTCGGGTGGAGAACAAAACCCGCTCCTACCTTCTGCGGCCCAACTTCACCACCTGCCCGGGCGATGAGCCCGAATGGCTGCTGAGCGCCAGCGAGGTGGAGTTCCGGCACGACGAAGGCTACGGCATAGCACGGCACGCAAAGCTCGAGTTCATGGATGTGCCCATCCTTTATGCACCCTGGTTCACCTTCCCCATCGACGACCGTCGCAAGAGCGGTTTTCTCTACCCGGTCGCGAGTGTCGCCAACGACAACGGCGTGGAAATCGGCGCACCCTGGTACTGGAACATCGCCCCCAACCAGGACGCGACGCTGACCCCGCGTTATTTCACAGAGCGCGGCATCATGCTGACCGGAGAATACCGCCTGCTGACCCGCCGCACCCGTGGCTTGCTCGATTTTGATTACCTGCCCAACGACACGGACACCAACGAACTCCGGTACCAGTATCGCCTGCAGCACCTGGCGCAGTTCAACTCGCAATGGCGCAGCCAGGTGCTCGTGCACAGGGTGAGTGACGATCAGTACTTCCAGGATTTCGGGATTTCCCTGGCTGAAACCGCCCGTCAGTTTCTGCGCAGTTCCGCGACGCTGTCGGGCATCGGCCGCTATTGGACGTTCAGCCTGAGCGTGGACGATTTCCAAGTCATTGACGAGGCCGTCAGGGAGCGACAGGAGCCCTACCAGCGGCTGCCTCGCATCCTCTTCGGCGTCGACCGGCCCTTTGGCGCTTCGGGGTTTGAATTTGCACTCGACTCCGAAGCGGTCTATTTCGACCGCGCGGTGGGCGTGACCGGAGCGCGCCTTGACCTGTACCCGCGCCTGAACTGGAGCCTGGGCCGGTACTGGGGATTTGCCCGGGCCAGCGCGGGTTATCGTTACACGGCATATGCGCTGGACCGACAGGGCCTGCCTGGCGATGAGACACCGGATCGGGGCCTGCCTATTCTGAGCCTGGACGGCGGCATGTTCTTCGAGCGGGACCTGGCCAGCGGGCAGGTTCAGACGCTGGAGCCCCGCCTGTTTTATCTGTACGTGCCCTATGAAAACCAGGACGCGCTGCCGGACTTCGACACCTCTGAATTCACCTTCGGATACAGCCAGCTGTTCCACACCAACCGCTACACCAGTGCCGACCGCCAGTCCGACGCCAATCAGATCACCCTGGCGCTCAGCACCCGGTCTCTGAACCCGACCACGGGGCGGGAACGCTGGAGCCTGGGTGTCGGCCAGATCTTTTATTTCAGCGAGTCGCGCACCACCCTGCCGTTTGAGGAGCAGGATTTGAGTGACACCTCTCCGTTCATCGGTGAGTTCAACTGGCTTCCCTCCAGCCGTTTTTCTGGCCGCATCGCTGCCCAGTGGGACTGGAACGATCACCAGATCGATGTCTGGACGTTTGGCGTGGACTACCGTTCCGGCAGCGTTGGGCGTTTCGGGTTCGAATACCGCTACCGGCGAGACCGCCTGGATCAGTTCGATTTGCGTTACTTGTGGCCGATCAACGAAAACTGGACGGTACTCTCTCGCGTCAAGTATTCACTGGATGACCGGGAATTGCTGGAAGCCCAGGCCGGGCTGGAATACGAAAGCTGCTGCTGGGGCATCCGCATGGTGGCGCGGCGCTACCTGAGAAACCGGGAAGGCGACGCGCGCGACGCGGTCTACCTCGAACTGCGGCTCAAGGGCCTGGGTGACTTCGGCCGACAACCGCCGCCTTTGTTCTACGACGCCGCGGACTGACACGCTGTACAGCACCCCACCCACGGCCTGACCGGCGGCACAGCCCCACGCGCTGCCCATTGCGCTAAAATACCCAGCCGGCCGGAGGCCAGGGCCCGCGGCCTGAAGTCCCGGAGCCTGAAACCATTTGCCGGGAAAAGCGTCAAAGAGGCCGGCGGCCAATGAGCCTGCAACACCTGGAGCAATATACATGCAGCTGACCCGCAGTTTGAAACAAGCCTTCCTCGCCCTCGCCATTGCCGTAATGGCCGCGGCAGCACTGCCCGCGACGGCGCAGCAGATCGAGGAAATCGATACCATCGTGGCCGTGGTCGATGATGACATCATCATGCGCAGCGAGTTGGACATCGCCATCAAGGGTATCGTTGACCGGATTCGCGCGCAGGGCGGAAATCTGCCGCCGCAAGACCTGATCGAGAAGCAGGTACTGGAACGCCTGATCGTCAGGAAGCTGCAGATCCAACGCGCGTTCCGAACGGGCATTCGCATCTCGGACTCGGATGTCGACAGCGCCATCACCAACCTGGCCCAGCAAAACGGGCTCAGCGTCACCCAGATGCGACAGGTGGTCCAGGCCGACGGTGAGGACTGGTCCGAGTTCCGGCGCAGCATCGGCGAGGAAATCATGACCGAACGCCTGCGCCAGCGAGTGGTCAGCAGCATGGATCCGATCAGTGACACGGAAGTGGACATCATGCTGGCATCGGAGGAATTCTCCGGGGGCGAATATCATATTTCCCACATCGTGATTGTCGTTCCGGACGGATCGACGCCGCGCGAAGTGGAGGCGGTTTCCAATCGCATCAACGAAGTCCATCAAAAGCTGGACGAGGGCATGGACTTTGCTTCCGCCGCCATCAGTTATTCGCAAGGGCAAGAGGCGCTTGAAGGCGGCGAAGTGGGCTGGCGCGACCTCAACTCGGTACCGCGCGAATTCGCCGACGCCATTCGCAATCTGCGCGCGGGTCAGTACACCGTCCCGATTCGCAGCCCGGCGGGTTTTCACATCATTCGGGTGAATGACTATCGCGACCAGGTTCAGGTGATGTCGAAAGAGCACCACGCCAGGCATATCCTGATTGAGGTCAATGAACTGGTCACCGCGCGCGAGGCCATGGACAGGGTCAGTGAGATACGGCAGGACATCATGGATGGCGCCGATTTCGCGGAGGAAGCCAAGGAACACTCCGACGACCCGACCAGCGCCAACATTGGCGGCGACATGGGCTGGTTTCCGGAAAACCAGTACGGCCCCCGGATTGAGCAAGCCCTGGCCGGTATGGAGGAAGGCGAAGTCAGTGAGCCTTTTCAGACCCAGGTGGGCTGGCACATCATCCAGAAGCTGGGCTTCAGGGAAACGGATGTGACCGAGGAGGCCCGTCGAATCCGGGCGCGCAACAGCATCATGCAGAGCAAGGCCGACGCGGAAGTGGAAACGTTCCTCAGGCAGCTGCGAGAAGAAGCCTACGTCGATATCCGCCTGACGTCCTGAACCGGCGCGCGCTTTTTCTGTCATGACGAGCCGGGAATTGCCGCTGGCCATCACGCCGGGCGAGCCCGCCGGGATCGGGCCGGAGTGCGCGCTGCGCCTCGCGCAGGCCGCCCCTGATCTCCCGCTGCTGCTGGTCGCTGACCCCGGGATGTTGCGGCGCGCGGCCGTCCGGCTGGGCCTGGACGCGGATATCGATGAGTGGCAGCCAGGCAGCGCGATCCATCCCGGACAGATTCAATGCATGCCGGTCGCTTTGCGGCAGCCGGAGACACCCGGTGTGCTGGACCCCGCCAATGCGCCCTACGTGCTCGATGGCCTGACCACGGCCGTGGACCTCATTCAAAGCGGACAGGCCGGAGCGCTGGTGACCGGCCCCGTACACAAGGGCGTGATCAATGATGCCGGCATCCCTTTCACCGGTCACACCGAGTTCCTGGCGGATCTTGGCCAGGTCGACCGCGTGGTCATGATGCTGACAGCCGGTGATTTCCGGGTCGCGCTGGCCACCACGCACCTGTCACTGCGGGAGGTGCCCGATGCCATCACACCGGAGGTGCTGGACGCCACGCTGCGGATCATCGATCACGATCTCAAGTCACGTTTCGGCCTGAAGCGACCACGTATCCAAGTACTGGGGCTCAATCCCCATGCCGGCGAGAGCGGCCACCTCGGAAGCGAGGACAGCGAGATCATCCAGCCGGCGGTTGAACGGGCGAGCGACGCCGGCGTGGACGCATTCGGACCCGTCCCGGCCGACACCGCGTTCACCCCCAACGCGCTCGCCACCTGCGACGCGGTACTCGCGATGTATCACGACCAGGGGCTGCCCGTGCTGAAGCACGCCGGATTTGGACACTCGGTCAATATCACGCTCGGCCTGCCGTTTATCAGGACCTCGGTCGACCATGGAACCGCCCTGGATATCGCGGGCAGCGGGAAGGCCAACCACGAGAGTTTTGTGCACGCGGCCCGGGTGGCGCTGGATATGACACGGTCCGCCGGGTCATGAAACACAGGGCGCGCAAGCGCTTCGGCCAGAATTTCCTGACCGACGAGACCGTTATCTCGAGGATCATCGACGCCATCGCCCCGCGCCCGGATGACACCATCATCGAGATCGGGCCAGGACAGGCCGCCCTGACGAAACACCTCGTGGCTGCCGGTTGCCGGGTGCATGCGCTGGAAATCGACCGGGACCTGGCCGCGGGCCTGGCGGGCTTGCTGGGTCATCCTCCCAACCTTCAGGTACACCCGTGCGATGCCCTGGAGGCGGATTTTGCCGCCATCACCGGTGGGGATGTCTATCGCCTGGCGGGCAATTTGCCCTACAACATCTCCACGCCGATCCTGTTCCATATCCTGGAACAGGCCGTGCGGCCTGCGGATATCCACGTCATGCTGCAACGCGAGGTCGTCCAACGAATCGTTGCCGACCCGGGCAGCCGGGTGTTCGGGCGGCTCAGCGTGATGGTGCAGAATCTCTGCCGGGCGACTCCGCTGTTCGATATTTCGCCGGAGAGTTTCACGCCCGCACCCAGGGTGGATTCCACCTTGCTGCGGCTCCAGCCCCACGCTCAACCTTTGGCGGAGGCGCCTCCGCTCGCGCTCGATCGCGTGGTCAGAGCCGCCTTTGCCCGGCGGCGCAAGACGCTGCGCAACAGCCTGTCCCCGCTGATGGATGAAGCATCCATCCGGGCCGCCGGCATCGACCCCGGGCTGCGCGCGGAGCAGCTCAGCATCGAGGCGTTCGATCGGCTCGCCCGGCAACTGGCCGATCCCCGGAACTGAATTCGATATCCATGCTCACATGGTCGCGCGCCCAAGCGTGTAAACTAATCCATGGGACACAGAACTGCCGCCAGAGGAGCACATGTCCGTCGAATACCCCGTCAAGGTCGTGGCGATACCGCAGTACCTCGGAGAGCACGAGGAGCAGTTCGCATTCGCCTACACGATTCACATCACCAATGAATCCGACCAGCGCATCACGCTCAGGAACCGGCACTGGGTCATCACCCACGGGGACGGATCCAAGGAAGAAGTCATCGGCGAGGGCGTGGTGGGCGAAACGCCCGAACTCGCCCCCGGCGCCTCTTACAGCTACACCAGCGGTGCGCTGATCCCCACGCCGGTGGGCTCCATGAAAGGCTCTTACGGGTTCGTGACCGTAGGCGGTGAATCATTCCGCGCGGAAATTCCTGAATTCGCCCTGCACGCCCCGGATTCACTGCACTGAACCCGCCACGAGACGGATGGCGACCTACCTGATCGGCGACATACAGGGCTGCTGTGACCAGCTGGAGCGGCTGCTGGATGAAATCCGGTTCGACAGCGCCTGCGACCGCCTCTGGTTATGTGGTGACCTCGTCAACCGCGGCGGCCAGTCACTGCAGACACTTCGCCTGCTCCACAGCCTCGGGAAATCCGTCAAGGTGACCCTCGGCAACCATGACTTGCACCTGCTTGCCGCCGACCACAAGCACCCGGAGGGTCAATGCAGGAATCGTGAGTTCGCCGAGATACTCAACGCCCCCGACCGGGAATCCCTGATCGACTGGCTGGCGGGGCACCCCCTGGCGCGCTATTCAAAAAAACATCGTCTCCTGCGTGTGCACGCGGGTGTCATCCCTCAATGGGACGCCGCCACGACCGTGGCCCGCAGCAAGGAGGTTTCCCGCGTGCTTCGCTCAGACAAGCGAGGAAAATTCCTCAAGCGCATGTATGGGAACACGCCCCGAAAATGGCGTGACGATCGTCGCGGCTGGGCCCGTTTGCGCCTGATCTCCAACATCCTCACCCGTATCCGGTTCTGCGATGCCAACGGCCGGGCGCTGTTCAGGCTGTCAGGGCCGCCGGGTAGTCAGCCCGAAAACTACCTGCCCTGGTTCAGGCATCGACACCGGGCGACCCGCGAGGTGACCGTGGCCTTCGGTCACTGGGCAGCATTGGGCCTGAGAATGAAAAAACGGTACCTGGCCCTTGATTCCGGCTGCGTCTGGGGCGGCAAGCTGAGCGCGGTCAGGCTGGAAGATCGTGCGCTTTTCCAGGTCAAAGGCCTGAAGCGCTGATCCGCTCCAGCTCCACGATGTCAAATGCGTGGGCGTGGCTTTCGTCCGCCTCGACCCGCCGGATATGCCGCTGCACCCATTCCTCGGGCTCCCAGCGTGGAAACCACGTGTCCGCTTCCGGCTCACAATCGACCAGCGTGAGCATCATACGGCTTGCCATGGGCAACCCCTGGCGATAGAGCTCACCACCGCCGATAAGCATCACCTCCTCACCCCTGGCCTCCCTCAGGGCATCGTCCAGCGAAGACACCACACTCGCGCCATCCGCGCGATAGGCCTTGTTGCGGGAGACCACAATGTTCTGCCGGCCGGGCAAGGGCCGCCCGATAGACTCCCAGGTCTTGCGCCCCATGATGACGGCTTTGCCCATGGTCACGCGCTTGAAATGCTGCAATTCGCCGGGCAGGTGCCATGGCATGCGGCCATTCAGGCCAATCGCGCGGTTGCGCCCCATGGCGGCAACCAGGGTCAGGCGCTTGCTCATGACCTGGCCTTCGACTTCATCGCCGGGCGCCTATACCGCAATGGGAGCCCGGATGGCCGGATGGGATTGATAGCCGGTCAACTCGAAGTCTTCGTAGGTGAAATCGAACAGCGACTTAACCGCGGGGTTCATCCGCATGACAGGCAGCGGGAAAGGCTCGCGAGCAAGCTGGGTGTGCACCTGATCGAGGTGGTTCAGGTAGATGTGCGCGTCGCCGAAGGTGTGGATGAATTCGCCGGGTTCCAAATCAGACACCTGCGCGATCATCATGGTCATCAAGGCGTAGGACGCGATGTTGAAAGGCACCCCGAGGAACGCATCGGCACTGCGTTGATAAAGCTGGCAACTGAGCCTGCCATCATTCACATAAAACTGGAACAGCGTGTGGCAGGGCGGAAGCGCCTGGCGTCCGGCGGCCGCGTTTTCGCTGGGGCTGACGGATTCATCGGGCAGAACGGCAGGGTTCCAGCCCGAGATGATATGCCTGCGGGAGTGGGGCCGCTGCCGCAGATCATCCAGCAGGACGCCGACTTGGTCGATGGTTGTGCCATCAGGTGCCGGCCAGCTCCTCCACTGTGCGCCGTAAACAGGCCCGAGATCACCGTTCTCATCGGCCCATTCGTCCCAGATCGTAACGCCGTTGTCGTTCAGATAGGCGATATTGGTGTCACCGTTGAGAAACCAAAGCAGCTCATGAATGATGGAGCGCAGGTGAAGCTTCTTGGTCGTGACCGCGGGGAAACCCTCCGAGAGGTCGAAGCGCATCTGATAACCGAACAGGCTGATGGTCCCGGTGCCGGTGCGATCGGACTTTCGGTGGCCCTGGTCGAGAATATCCCGCAAAAACTGGAGGTATGTGTGCATGCTCAACCCGATTCGTTGCCGTTACTGCCCCGCCTGGGCGCGGTCCACATGATCCACCACCCGGCAGCCAGCATGGGCAAGGATAGCACCATGCCCATGGTCAGCCAGCCGCCCCCGATAAAGCCGATGTGAACATCGGGTTCGCGGAAGAATTCTGCCGCGAATCTGAACACAGCGTAGCCGATGAGAAACAAACCCGACACCGAGCCCGGAGGCCTTGGCCGGGCTGCAAACCATTGCAACACAATGAACAGCGCCAGCCCTTCCAGACCGGCCTGATAGAGCTGGCTGGGGTGGCGCGCGAAGGCATCCAGCAAGCCGCTCTGCCAGGCCTGCTCCACGCTCAAACCCTGGGTGTCGCCAGCCTGCAACGCGGAGGGAAAGATGACCGCCCACGGGGCATCGGAGAGCCGGCCCCAGAGCTCGCCCCCGATGAAGTTCCCCAGCCGCCCAAGCGCGAGACCGACAGGCACGAGCGGAGCGACAAAATCGGCGACCTGCCAAAACCCACGGCCGGTTTTTCGGGCGAACCAGAGCATGGCCAGGATCACGCCTAAAAGTCCGCCATGGAATGACATACCGCCATCCCAGACCCTGAACACATAAAGGGGGTTCTGCAGCAGGCTTTCGAACCCGTAGAACAGCACATAGCCCATGCGGCCACCGAGGATCACGCCGAGCATGCCGTAAAACAGGACATCGCCCACGTCCTCGGCGCTCCACCCCAGCCAGGCCCGGCGTCGGGCCACCCAGGTCCCAAGACCCCAGAACATCAGAAACGCGATCAGATACATGATCCCGTACCAATGAACGCTGAGCGGGCCCAGTGAAAAGGCGACGGGATCGAAATCGATGAGTGGCGGAGAGGCTGACATCAATAGAGCGTCGTCAAAATCATCGGCTGTAGCAGACCCAGGAAAAATGCATACCGCTTTAAAGCCCCCGCGAAAACGTTACAATCTGCGCTCGTCGAGAGCATATTCCAGCCGCCTGGCGCCCGCAAGCGACCGCTCGCAAACGGCTGCACCCCAGGTCATCGCGGCCGCCGCGCCGGAGAACCCCGCATGAACAGACTTTCTGAATCAACCAGCCTGTACCTCCAGCAGCATGCCGACAACCCGGTCGAGTGGGAACCCTGGGACGAGCGTGCGCTCGAACGCGCGAGGCGGGACAAAAAGCCCATCCTTTTGTCCATTGGCTACAGTGCCTGCCACTGGTGTCACGTGATGGCGCACGAGTCCTTCGAAGATCCGGAGACGGCCCGCTGGATGAATGCCCTGTTCGTCAATATCAAGGTGGACCGGGAGGAACGTCCGGACCTGGACCGTATCTACCAGCTATCCCATCAGCTGCTGACCGGCCGGGGCGGCGGCTGGCCGCTGACCGTTTTCCTCGACCCGGAACATCTGACGCCGTTTTTTGCCGGCACCTACTTCCCCCCGGAGCCGAGGCACAACCTGCCCGGGTTCAGCGACCTGCTGAAGAAGGCCCGACAGTGGTTTGACCTGCACCCGGAGGATGTCGAACAGCAGGCCGGCCAGCTGCGCGAGGCCATCAACGGGCTGCAACAGGGATCGGCCACCGACGGGCCGCCCGGCCCCGAGGTCTTCGAGCGGCTGCCTGAGCACCTGCAACGCAGCTTCGACCCCGGGCATGGCGGTTTTGGGGGGGCGCCTAAATTTCCCCAGGCACCGCTGCTCGGGTTGGTCCAGGCCCTGGCTGAAGGC
>WTJD01000158.1 GCA_011524975.1 Lysobacterales bacterium | reverse complement strand
AACCCCCGACCTACTGATTACAAATCAGTTGCTCTACCAGCTGAGCTAAGCCGGCCCCGTGTCTGCGAGGAGCGCTATTCTAATGTATTGGCGTTCTTTGCGGAATCGTTGAAAAATACTGCACCGTGAGGGGAAACGCCGGCGCTATCTGTTCACGCCCCGCGCCCGCAGGCCGTTAACCGGTGCCGGTCCGGCGAGATCGGGCTGTTATCGGAGGGCTGAACATAGGGGGCTCCCACCCTTTGCTCATAGTCCAGCCAGTAGCGCTGCTCCGGATTCTGCTGCCTGCGTCTCTCCACGGGAAAACCCATCGACCGCGCGTCGTCGAAGATGGCTTGCGCGTTGTTTTCGTTCAGAAAATAGCCGATCGAAACCGAATTCAGCCATTCGCCCTCGCGCACCACCACGGCATCGGCAAAGCCCGCATCCCGCAGGGTCAGCTGCATGCTTCGCGCGGTCAGGTAATCGGGCTGGGCAGGCAGGTACACCCAGGTGCCACGATCCACCGTGGCAATGGTCTCGCGCAGGCTGATGGCCACCGCGGACGGGGCAATCTGTGCCCGGGCGGCCTCCTTGGCGTCTTCTGATTCAAACGGGCCTACGGTGAAACACTCGGCATTGCCGCGCATGGCGGTCTCGTCCTCACCCATTTCCTTCAGCAACACCAGGGGCGGTACTGCAAGAGCGGATGGGCTGGAGGCGGGCTGCCGGGGCAACCCGTCTTCGGACGGCCGCAGCATCTGCACTCCCAGCAGCAGGGCATTGGCCAGCAGCAGGGCAATAACCAACAGCCTCAGCACGGGCCCAGTCCCGTTTGTCGGCAGCCAGGCAACCTGATTATCTGCGCGCTCGCCATGGGTGGATTGTACCTTCAGACACTCAGGCTCACGTCGCCGGCGTGCAGTTCACGTGGCCCATCAGAGGTTTCGACCAACAGCCCGCCCCGCTTGCTCACCCCGTTCGCCCTGCCCTGAACGCGGCCAGCGGGACTGACCACGTCGACGGTCTTGCCGGCCAGCGCATCCCGGGCAGACCAGTCATCCATAAACACCTCAAACCCCTGCCGCTCGAACCGGACAAGGTGAGTGAGGAGCGAGGCGATCAACTTTCCCGCCAGTTCATTGCGGGAGATACCGGGAACAAAATGCGCCACCTCGGTCCAGGGCTGATCGATGGCCGCCGAACCTTGTGTTCCGGCCGGCATATGCACGTTGAGGCCGATACCCAGTGCCGCGTTGCACGGACCACTGGCGTCGCCCTGGATTTCCACCAGGCAACCGCCCAGTTTGCGCCCGTCAATCAACAGGTCATTGGGCCACTTGATCGCATGGCAGCGCATCCCGCATTCCGCCAGCGCGCGGCTGGCCGCCAGCGCGAGCAGCAGCGGCAGCGCCGAGAGCTCCCCTATTCCGGTTTCAAACCTCCAACCCAGGCTGAGGTAGATATTCCTGGCCAGTGGAGAAAACCACTCGCGGCCGCGACGTCCACGGCCGGCGGTCTGTCGTTCCGCCATGAACGCCACCGCGTGCTGTTCCCCCAGCGGCCTTCGGAAAACCTCGGCATTGGTCGAATCCAGCTCGGGGCAAATCACCAGATGGTTGAGATACGCCGCTTCGCGTTCCGGAATCCCGGCCCTGATACGATCCGCCTGCAGCAATTCCAGTGTCTCAGACAGCCAGTAGCCCTTGCCCGTCATGGAATTCACGCCAATTCCAAGGCTGCGCAAATGCTCCACTTGTTTCCACACCGCTGAACGCGAGCAACCGAGTTCCCGGGCAATCTCCTCACCGGACCGTGGCCGCTCTGCCGATAGAAACCCCAGCAGTCTGAGCAGGGCATACTCCTTGTTCATGGGCGGGTTCAGCGACCGAACCAGTTTTTCAGCAGCACTTTTTCAAACCGGTGCTCTGTTCCCGTGCCCAGCCGCTTGAGGTTAGACCGGTGCGTGAACGTCATGAAAAGCGCCACAGCGAGGCAGAACAACACCAGCGCGGTTGAATCACCGCGATACAGCGCCGCCGGCACCAGGCTGATGCCGGCCAGGACAGTGGCCAGCCCGACGTAGCCGCTGAGCACCAGCACCAGTATCCAGGCGCCAATCATGGGAATCAGCAACCACGGCTGGATAACGGCAAGCGCGCCAACCGCAGTGGCGGCGCCCTTACCACCGCGAAATCCATGCCAAAGCGGGTAGCAGTGCCCCAGTACGGCAGCAAACCCGCACAACAAGCGAGCAAGCTCGAGCGTGGAAGGAGAGGTATCAAAACAGGCGGGCACCCATAGAACCGCAAGAACGGCCTTGCCGACATCGACCACCACGACACCGAGAGCAAACCAGAAACCCTGCGTGCGCAGCGCGTTGGTGCCGCCCGCGTTTCCGCTGCCCATGGTGCGAATGTCCACGCGGCGCAGACGTCCAAACAACAGGCTGCCGGAAACGGAGCCCAGGAGATAGGAAACCAGCGCCATCGTGATCAGTGCAGCCATGGCGTCAGCCCATGAAGTCCGGTTGTGGAATGTATGAAACGATGATGCCACCCCGGCCCAGGTGAACGCCCAGGGCAGGGCCGGCCTCGCACAGATGACAGGAATGCACCATCGAGTGTCCGGCCAGGATTCGCCGGCGAAGGTCATGCGCACCCGGATCATTGTCGGCGTGGGCAATCATGACCCGGTAGACGCGGTTTTCTTCCATGCTCTTGAGCACGCGCTTCGCCAGTCGGGCGGTGTTCAGGCCCCGTCCCGGCGAGATGCCCGCCAGCACGAGCTTGCCGTCTTTCGCGCACAGCATGGGCGTCACGCGTAAAAACTCGGTGACGCGTTTCATCCAGGCGGGCACGCGACCTCCGCGAACGGCGGATGACAGGTTGTCGGGAAAAGCATAGGTCCGTGTCTGCGGGACGAGCTCATCCAGCAGCGCCTCGATTTCATCGGCCGTCATACCATGCTCCGCCGCTTCAGCCGCAACGATGGCCAACAAGCCCTGGCCTGCACTGGCATTGAGCGTGTCGACCACGCGCACACGCGCTTCCTCGGTGCGTTCGGCAGCGCTCCGCGCGGCCTGTGTCGTGCCGCTCAGCTTGCCGGTCAGGCCCACCGAAATGACTTCATAGCCGTGACTGCCCAGCAAGGCATACACCCGCCTGAAGTCCTTCGCCGGCGGCTGCGAGGTACGCGGAAACTCCTCGCTCTCCGCCAGCAGCCGGTAAAACTCCTGTGGCTGCAAAGATACGCCGTCGAGAAATTCCCGGTCACCGAAGCTGAGCCGGACCGGCACGATGTGAATACCCAGCCGCTCGATCTCACCTTCCGGCAGATCCGCCCCCGAATCGGCCACGATGGCGACATGACCGGACTGGTTCATCAACCCATGCTGGCGGCTCATGTCATCGGCCTTCTGCTGGGTGATCTCACCGAATTCCTCACAGGCCAGGAACAGCTCAGCCGGATTATTGACATGTATATGTACGCGAACGCGGTTTTGTCCGCCCGCGACCATCAGCGAACTGCTGTCCAGCGCCTGCAGGCGCCGCATGATGGTCTCACGGTTCAGCATCTGACCCTCGATCACGCATTCGGTGCAGAAGCGGTGCGCTCCGATATCGCCGTCCTGATCCAGTTCGATCGCGGCCGGCTCCGACATATCCGCCTGTAACTCGTCCACCACACCGCGGTCGATGAACGCCCAGATACCCTCCAGCAAATCAACAAAACCCTGTCCACCGGCATCGACCACCCCGGCCTGCTTCAGGGCCGGCAGTTGTTGGGGCGTATTGGCCAGGGACTTTCGCGCCGCCTCAAGGCCCTGGTAAAGCAATTCACCGATGTCGCGGGTTCCCTGCTCTGCCCGGCGCAGCAATTCGGCCCCGAAATCCTCCAGCACGGTGGGCAAGGTGCCAGCCACGGGCTCCGCCATCGCTGTCCAGGCCTGCTCCGCGCCCCTCGCACTGGCCCTGGCCAGGCCACTTGCGTTGATCAGCCTGTGCTGACCCAGGGCCTCGCGAAAGCCCTGGAAATACTGGGCCATGATGGCGCCGGAATTGCCGCGCGCTCCGTCCAGAGCACTTTCTGTGATGATGTCCACGGCCTCGGGCAAAGCCAGCTCGGCATGATCGCCCAGCGCGTCGAGGATGGACTTGAAGGTAAAGGCCAGGTTGGTGCCGGTATCACCGTCAGGCACGGGAAAAACATTGATGCGGTTGAGATAGTCGCGACGCAGAAACAGGTGGCGTATACCCGCGCTCAACGCGCGGGACAGCCTTGGTCCGTCCAGGTATGCAATGGCAACTGCGGCAGTCATTAACGGGCATTCTAATGAAATGCAGATGCACGGCACAGTGCAAAAAGGCCCTGCCGGGGTTGGCGAAATACGCCAAACCCGTGCCGGGCTGACCACGGCATGCGCGCCTCGCCGGCTTCCGATCACCTGAAAAACCCGCCTGACGCCTTAATCTAGCACTTTTGGCACGTTTGGCATGGATACTGCATCCGATACCATGTACTGGGCAGATGTCAGCGAGAAAACACGATGGATCAAAATCAAATGTTCGAAAGCATCAAGCAGAACCTGAACGGGCGCCCCGGCCAGCCGATCGTGCTGGGCGTTGGCCAGGCACTGGCCAAGCGCCTGAATCAGGAGGCCTGGGTGACCCGCGGCGCCTTCATTGTGCTCGGCGTGTTCTTCACCTTCGCCACGCTTGCGGCCTATATCCTGCTCGGATTGTTCATGCCCGAAACCGAAGAACGGACCAAGGGTGTATTCCGCGGTCTGGTCATCCAGGCCCGTGAGTGGATCGACCAACTGGCCGGGTTCGGAAAGGACATTTTCAACGGGACGACCCAGCGCAACGGCAGTTCGGGCTGATCGTCGACAGCCGCTGCCCCCGGCGCGGTACAAGCGCTCGTCGGGCCGTGTCTGCACCGGGGCATTAAAGACCGGCCGTAGAGCGGGGCGGCGCCGGTTAAGCGGGCAGCGACAGGAATTCGCTCAAGGCGGCCTCATCGAACGGCCAATCCAGTTCGGCGCCCGAATCTTCGCGCCGCAACACGGGAATACGCACTCCGTACCGGTACACCAGCGCCAGGTCACCCTCTATCTCGACCGTCTTCAGACGGTAGCTGTCATGCCGTCCCTGCAGCAACTGCCTTGCCTCTTCGCACAGGTGGCACTGCGGGTTGGAAAACAAGGTCAGCTCAGGCATGGGGAAAGTATATGAAGACCGGTAAATCCAGACCCGTGAAATGCGCCACGGTCTCCACATGACCGGCAGGGGCTGGCCTTCGGGACAGCGGCATCTGGCCGGTATGGGCTGAAATAGGCCCTGACGCGTTCCCGCCCCGGCTGCCTCTTTGCTGGCGCCGCTTTCGCCTCCCCGCCGCGTTCCCATTAAAATACGCCCCTCAGACAGCGGCGAGTCGGCATGGCAGTCAGCATTTTCGAATTGTTCAAAATCGGCATTGGGCCATCCAGTTCCCACACGGTGGGCCCGATGCGCGCTGCGCGAACCTTCGTGTTGCGCCTGGAGGAGGCCGGTTTGATGCCCTGCGTCAACGAAATCCAGGTCCGGCTTTATGGTTCACTGGCGCATACCGGGCGCGGTCATGGCACCGACTGTGCCGTGCAGCTGGGCCTGCTCGGCGAGCTGCCCGATCGCGTCGACCCGGACCGGATTCCCGCCAGGCTGCAGGAAATCGAGACCGATGCCGCGATCATGCTGGACGGCCGCCATCGCGTGGGTTTCAATCCTGGGGAACACCTGTTGTTTCTCAAGCGGGAGACCCTGCCCCATCATCCCAACGGCATGCGCTTCAGCGCGCTGGATGATGCGGGAGATACCGTGCTGGAGCGAGACTATTACTCGGTGGGCGGCGGCTTTGTGGTCAGCCAGGACGAGGCGGAGAAAGATCGTATCGTCAAGGACGCAACCCGGCTGCCTTATCCTTTCGAAACCTCGGCCGGCCTCATGGCGCAGTGCGACCAGACCGGCCAGAGGATCGGGCAGGTCATGCTGGCCAATGAGACCCGGTGGCGCAGCGAGACGGAAATTCGCGCCGGGCTGATGGATATCTGGGCGGCCATGAAGGCCTGCATTGAACGCGGATGCAACCGTCCGGGCGAGCTCCCGGGCGGGCTGAAAGTCAGGCGGAGAGCGCCCGATCTTTACCGCAAGCTCAAAGGCCGCGGCCCGGGTCCGGACGATGATCCGCTGACCATGCTGGACTGGGTGAACCTGTGGGCGCTGGCCGTCAACGAGGAAAACGCCGCCGGCGGACGCGTGGTCACCGCGCCGACCAACGGCGCCGCCGGCATCATCCCCGCAGTTTTGAGTTACTACGTGAATTTTGCACCCGGAGCAGATGAAGACGGTGTGATCGAATTCCTGCTCACCGCCGGCGCCATCGGCATCCTCTATATGCTGAACGCGTCGATTTCCGGAGCTGAAGTAGGTTGCCAGGGCGAAGTGGGCGTGGCCTGCTCGATGGCGGCAGGAGGCCTGACCGCGGCCATGGGCGGCACCATGGGCCAGGTGGAAAACGCCGCTGAGATCGGCATGGAGCACAACCTGGGCCTCACCTGTGATCCGGTCGGTGGACTGGTGCAGGTGCCCTGTATCGAACGAAACGCCATGGCGGCAGTCAAAGCGATCAACGCCCAGAGACTGGCGCGCCGCGGCGACGGTGTCGGCGTGGTTTCCCTCGACAAGGTCATCAAGACCATGCGTGACACCGGGGCGGATATGAAACAGAGATACAAGGAGACCTCGCGCGGCGGACTGGCTGTGAACGTCATCGAATGCTGAAAGCCATTTTTCAATCCCTGGTGATTGCGCTGTTGATCGTGCAGGTGGCGCCTGCCGCGCAGGCCGGCGACATGTACAAGTGGCAGGACGAGGACGGCGTCTGGCACTTCGGTGATCGTCCACCCGAGGAAGGACAGCCGTTCGACACGTTCACCGTGCCGGCGGAGCCGGGCAAGATGGTGAGCATGCGACAGGAGGGCTCACAGCATCAGCCGGTCTATATCTTCTTCAATCACTACTGGGGTCCGCTGGAGCTGGAGCTGGGTGTGGCGGATGCCATCAACGTGAAGACCGAGCCTCCGCTGCCCGCGCGTATTGTCATTCCCGGCCAGTCCGAGGTGCGCGCTCTGAGCATGCGCGCGGCGGACCCGCATCAGAGTTTTCAGTATCGCCTCAGGTACGCCACCGTACCCGGACCACCCATGGCGAACCTGCCCGACGACCTCGACTTTTTCCCGCCCTTTCCCGCCGGCATGAAATTCCCCATCAGCCAGGGGATCGACGAGGCAACCACGCACAATCGACCCGGAAGCCACTATGCCGTCGACCTGGCCATGCCCGTGGGGACGCCCATCCTGGCGGCCAGGGGCGGCATCGTCATGGATATGGAGGATGACTTCCACGGCGGCGGCGACCAGGAAGCCAAGTACATCGACCGGGCCAACTTTGTCCGGATTCTGCATGACGATGGCAGCATGGCCGTATATGCCCACCTGCAGCCCAACAGCGCACGGGTATACCCCGGCGGACGGGTGCCCACCGGCGCGTGGATCGCCAACTCGGGCAACACCGGTTTCAGCAGCGGCCCACACCTGCATTTTGCGGTCCAGATGAATGCCGGCATGTCACTGGAATCGCTGCCGTTTCGCTTCCGCCAGCGCGGTGGGCAAATGATCACACCTGACCGGCGGATGATGCTGGATGGCGTGCTGTCCCTGCGCTGACCTCAGCCGGCCGTCACAACAGCAGCGACAGCAACAGCACCCAGCACACCGCCAGCAACGGCCCCAGCAGGCCCGCAAACACACCCGGCCCGCGCAGATCGACCGTCTTGATCAAACCCGTGCTGAACGCCACGGCGTTGGGCGGTGTGGAAACGGGCAGCAACAGGGCGCAAGACGCGCTCAGGCCCAGGATCAGGCACATCTCCATTTCGCGGCCCGGCAGAAGCGCCACCGCCACCGGCAGCACCAGCGAGACCGTTGCGGTATTGCTCATGAAATTAGACAGCGTCACCGTCAGTAATGCCATCACGAGGAACACCAGGAGGTCGCTATCAAGCTCGGTCAGCACGGCCAGCCCGACCGCCAGCCGGTCAGCGAGCCCTGTATCTACGACCGCGGCGCCCAGGGAAAGCCCCCCGGCCACCAGCATGAGCGTGTCCCAGGGCAGGCTGCGAACCTGAGCCGCGCTCATCACCTGGGTCATGGTCAGGCCGACGATAGGAATCAGCGACACAGCGGCCACGTGAATACCGTGCAGCGGCTCGGTCAGCCACAGCAACACGGTGACCAGCGTAATACCGGCCACGATCCTGCGCTCCCGTTTACCCTCGAGCGCCGGCGTCTCCTGCACATCGAGTTCCAGTTCGAAACGCTGAATTCCCGGCGGATAGCGCCACAGCAAAAAACGCCAACCCGCGATCACCAGGATCATCGCCAGGGGCGCGCCGACCACCATCCACTCAACGAAGTTGACCGGCTTGCCCGCCTCGGCCGCAATGCCGGCCGCGATGGCATTGGGCGCGCTGCCGATGATGGTGCCCATGCCGCCCAGTGTCGCGGAAAAGGGAATGGCCAAGATCAGGGCCCGGGCGAACGGCTCATCCGGATCGACCCGACGCAAAAACGGAATCACCGCGCCAATCAGCAGCGCGGTGGTGGACGTGTTGGAGACGAACATGGACGCGACAGCACTGGTCAGCATCACGGCCAGCAAAACGCGCTCAGGCCGATGGCCCGCGGGGCGCATGGCCCAGGCAAACAGACGGCGGTCCAGACCCGTCAGCGCCAGGCCTTCAGCCATAAAAAACCCACCCAAAATCAGCCAGATAACCGGGCTGGACCAGGTATCGAGATAGACGCTGACGTCCATGGGTTGCGGCAGGAAAATAGGCGTTCCCAGCACAAACACCAGGTAGCCCATAATCAACAACCCGACCGCAAACGCGGGTACTGCCTCCGTCAGCCACAACCCCACAGCCAACAGGAACAGGAACAGGACCGCCCGCTCCTCAATGGGCAGGCCACCGGTCAGCGTTCTCCAAACCCAAATCACGGCCAGGGACACCAGCACGAAAAGAACCAGGCGCCGCAGCGCGAATTTTCGCCCGGGCGAGAGGATCCGATAGGCTGCCCTGCGGCTATCCCTGTATTCGACGTCTACATGATGTTCTTCGGTCACGGCGTTATAACGGGTCATCTGCGAAGGGACGGGATTGTAACGCCCTGAGGCTCCAACGGGTGAGACTGATCCGCGCCGCCGGTCACAGGAGGGCAACTCCGCGGTGCGCGAGGCCGACCACAGGGCCCTGGTCTGCTAGAATGGCGCGCTTTTTCCATTGTGTAACAGGATGTCTGAACTCGACCAACAACTCGCGCGCCGGCGGACGTTTGCCATCATCTCGCATCCTGACGCGGGGAAAACGACACTGACGGAAAAACTGCTGCTGTTTGGCGGCGCCATTCAGATGGCCGGCGCGGTCAAGGCCAAGCGCGCCGCGCGGCATGCCACGTCCGACTGGATGAAGATGGAGCAGGAGCGCGGCATTTCGGTAACCAGCTCCGTGATGCAGTTTCGCTACCAGGACCGCATCGTCAACCTGCTGGATACGCCGGGTCACGCCGACTTTTCCGAAGACACCTATCGAACACTCACCGCCGTGGACTCCGCGCTGATGGTTATCGACTGCGCCAAGGGCGTGGAGGAGCGCACCATCAAGCTGATGGAAGTCTGCCGCATGCGCCAGACGCCGATCTTTACCTTCATCAATAAGCTCGACCGCGAGGGCCGCGAACCCATCGAACTGCTGGACGAAGTCGAGTCGGTGCTGGGCATCGCCTGCGCGCCCATCACCTGGCCCATCGGCATGGGCCGCCGACTAAAGGGTGTTTACCACCTGCTGGATGACACGGTTCACCTTTACGAATCAGGGAAAAATTACGTCACCCAGCAGGCCGAGGTGATTGAAGGCATCGACCATCCATTGCTGGATGAACGACTGGGCGGTTCAGCCGGTGAACTGCGCGATGAGATCGAACTGGTGAAGGGCGCCAGTCATGAATTCGAGCCGGAAGCCTACCTGGCGGGTGACCAGACCCCCGTGTTCTTTGGCTCCGCCATCAATAATTTCGGCGTCACGCCGCTGCTCGACGCCTTTGTCGAGCACGCGCCGCCACCTGGCTCGCGGGAAACCACGCACCGCAAGGTCGAGAGCGATGAGCCGAAACTGACCGGATTCGTCTTCAAGATTCAGGCCAACATGGACCCGGCCCATCGCGACCGGGTCGCCTTCATGCGCGTTTGTTCAGGCTGCTTTCGCCAGGGAATGAAAGTGCGGCATGTCAGGCTGGGCAAGGACATCAAGATTCCCAACGCGCTGACGTTCATGGCGCAGGACCGGGAAAGCGTGGAGCAGGCCTGGCCGGGTGACATCATCGGCATCCACAACCACGGCACCATTGCCATTGGCGACAGCTTCTCCGAGGGCGAGGCGTTGCAATTCACCGGCATACCCAATTTCGCGCCCGAGTTGTTCCGACGCGCGAGACTGCGCGACCCATTGAAGCTCAAGGCGCTGCAGAAAGGCCTGCAGCAACTGTCCGAGGAAGGCGCTACGCAGTTTTTCCGGCCCGTCATGGGCAACGACCTGGTGCTGGGCGCAATCGGGCTGCTGCAATTCGACGTGGTGGCCTATCGCCTGAAAAGCGAATACAACGTCGATGCGATTTTTGAGAGCGTCAATGTGTACACCGCCCGTTGGGTCCGATGCGAGGATGACAAGATGCTCAGCCAGTTCAAAGACCAACTGCAGCCCAACCTGGCGCTGGATGGCGGCAACCAGTTGGTCTACCTGGCGCCCACCCGGGTCAACCTGCAATTGACCGAAGAGCGATGGCCGGACATTCACTTCGCCGAGACCCGGGAAACCCTCCGGTTCGTCGACTGATGACCCCATTGACCTATTGGCGGTCGGCCTTTCCCGACCGCGCCCGCCGCGGCGCCATCTGGGCCATCGCGCTGCCCATCATGGGCGGCATGATGTCGCAGAATATTCTGAACCTGGTGGATGTGTGGATGGTCGGCCACCTGGGTGATACGGCCCTGGCCGCCACGGGCATCGGCGGATTCACCAATTATCTTTGCATCGCTTTCATCATCGGCCTGTCGGCGGGCGTCCAGGCTTTGGCCGCCCGCCGCCTGGGCGAGAACCGCACCGATGAAACCGCGGTGCCGCTGAATGGTGGCCTGATTCTGGCGCTGATCATCGGATTACCGCTGTCGGTCATTTTGATCATGCTGGCGCCGGCGGCTTTCCCCTATCTCAACTCCGACCCCGGCGTGATCGCCGAGGGTGTCCCCTACCTTCAGATTCGGCTGGCCTCGATGATCGCCGTGGGCATGAACTTCTCGTTTCGTGGGTACTGGAGCGCCATTCACATGACCGGGCTGTACCTGCGCACCCTGCTGGTCATGCATGCGATCAATATTTTTCTGAACTGGGTGCTGATTTTCGGCAATTTGGGCGCACCCGAACTCGGCGTCAAAGGCGCCGCCCTGGCCACCACCATATCGCTGTTCATCGGCACCGGAATTTATTTTGTTTTTGCATTGCGACACGCCCGGGACAAGGGTTTTCTGCACCGCATACCCTCGTTCGCGACCCTGAAGCAACAGTTTTTCATCTCGTTGCCGGCCAGCCTGCAACAGGTGTTTTTCGCCGCGGGGCTGGTCACGCTGATGTGGATCCTGGGTCGCATTGGCACGGCCGAAGTGGCTGCAGCGAATGTCCTGATGACCTTCCACCTGACCGCCCTGCTGCCCTCCTTTGGCGTCGCGCTGGCCGCGACCACGCTGGTGGGGAACGCGCTGGGGCGGGAAGACGTGGACGACGCGGCTCGCTGGGGCTGGAACTGCGCCGCGCTGGTGCTGATCTACGGCGTGGTGCTGGGCCTGGCCGTCATTCCTTTTGCCGATCCTTTGCTGAGCTTTTTCCTGACCAACCCGGAAACCCGCGCGCTGGCCCATCTGCCGCTGGTGCTCTGGGCGTTAGCGATTGGCATCGATGCCGCCGGCATGGTGCTGATGAATGCGCTCATCGGCGCCGGCGATACGCGCCGGAGCATGTGGATTTCCATCATCTGGCAATGGGTCATTTTTCTGCCGCTGGCTTACCTGGCCGGGCCCGTGATGGGTTTTGGCTTGCTGGGCGTGTGGATTCTGAACGGCTTTTACCGGGCCGGACAGGCCATCGTTTGCGCGCAACAGTGGCGTGGCCGCAAGTGGGTCGGCATCGAAGTCTGAAGACGACGCACCCGAGGGCGGCGGCGCTAAGCGCCCAAGCCCCGGTTCAGTAACCGCCCGATTTGAAAGCCTTCAGCGCCCGGTCGCACTTCTGCTTGGACAGGTAGCAGGGGTTCCCGATCTGCGAGCGATTGTTAAGACTGGCCACTTCCCTGCCATCCTCGAGCCGGGTCACCGCCAGCAGTTTTTCCGGCCGGAACGCTTCTGAGTAGTACACGCATTGTTCCCAACCGGAACCTTCCGGCAGATCGATCACCAGGACACGGTCTTCGCCATACCGGCAGTTCGCATAATCGGTGAACCTGGTCTCGCCGACCTGGTACTCACAGGCCATGGCCAGGCCGCTGCCGGCCAGCAGCACGGCGATCAGGACATTTCGAATGATGAAGCTGTTCATGAGATTGACTCCACTTCGACCCCTCCGGCATGGGCCGCGCCAAACCGGAGCGCGTGGTTATATTGGACCACAGGGTCAACGTGGCCACGATGACGTGAATCAATGGCTTGAACCGCCCATTTGCCAGCCCCCTGCAAACCCTATACATTGCTGCGATTGTTGATAAGAACGAACCCACCGGGGAGCCAACCCTATGATCGCAAGTGTCCTGTTCGGCTTCATGGGCCTTGCCATCCTGATCGGCATTGCGGCCGCCTTTTCTGACAACCGCAAGCGCATCGACTGGAAACTGGTCGGCGCCGGCGTTGGTCTGCAGCTGGTGTTCGCGCTGATCGTGATCGTACTCCCGGGCGGGCGGCAGTTCTTCGAAGCCATCAGCAAAGTCTTCGTCACCGTCATCGGTTTCGCATCCGAAGGGGCCATTTTCGTGTTCGGCACCGTGGGTGATCCGGCCAGCAACCTGGGCTTCATTTTCGCGTTCCAGGTCCTGCCAACCATCATCTTTTTCGCGTCCCTGATGAGCGTGCTTTACCACATTGGCATCATGCAGAAGATCGTTCAGGCCATGGCCTGGGTCATGTTCAAAGTCATGCGAATCAGCGGCTCTGAATCGCTGTCGGTGGCCGCCAACGTATTCGTCGGGCAGACCGAAGCACCGCTGGTGGTGCGGCCTTACATCGCGCGAATGACCCAGTCCGAATTGCTCACCATGATGGTCGGGGGCATGGCGACGATCGCTGGTGGGGTGCTGGCTGCCTATATCACCCTGCTGGGCGGCGGCGATGAGGCATTGCGCATTTACTATGCCAAGCACCTGCTCTCGGCCAGCGTCATGGCGGCGCCCGCCACCATCGTGCTGGCCAAGATTCTGAAGCCGGAAAGCGAAGAGTCCATGACCCGCGGGAGCGTGCGCATACACGTTGAAAAAACAGCCACCAACGTGATCGAGGCGGCCGCCAACGGGGCGGCGGACGGTGTGCGCCTGGCGCTGAATGTGGGTGGCATGCTGATCGCATTCATCGCGCTGATTGCCCTGATCAATTACCCGTTGGGATGGTTGGGCGACATCAGCGGTCTGGAAACCGTGTTGGGCGAGCCGCTCAGCCTCTCGCTGGTGCTCGGCTACCTGCTCTGTCCGCTGGCCTGGGCCATCGGCGTGCCGACGCAGGACATCGTCGCGGTCGGCGGGCTGATCGGGGAGAAGATCGTGACCAATGAATTCGTGGCCTACTACAGCCTGAATGA
>WTJD01000119.1 GCA_011524975.1 Lysobacterales bacterium | reverse complement strand
CCTGCCCGGGTGTTTCGGTTGACCCAGTGGAAAAGTTTCTGGAGTGGTTTGGTCAGACTGGCGAAACCGGTGTCCATTTCATCGAGCACCTGCCGGTTCCGCAACAGGATTCTGACCAGGCTGACAAGGTCATCGCATTGCCAGCTGCCCTGCATATAGGCTTCACCCGCGCCGATGGACCCACCAAAAGCGACGTCTGCGTAAAACGCCGAATCCAAAACCCGGATTTCCGCGTGCAGTTCGGCTTCATGACGCGGCTGGCCCAGCATGAGCACCCGGTCCCCATGCACCAGCCTCACGCTACCGTGCTCGAGCTTCTGGAGTTGGCGCAGCACCAGTCGGCAGGCCAGGTCGGCAAACATGCCAGGCTTTGGGGTCCCGGCCAGGTGAGTGCTCGATGCGAGACTGATGGATTTCATGTTTTGGATTCCTTTACCTGAATGTGTTTTTCGGGGTGAGCGATGAATGGCACACGCTTCAGCCACAGCCTGAGTGCTTGCCAGTGGATGGACCACACCACCTTAAAGGTCATCAGCGGGTACTGAATCAGCACCCGCGCCAGTGACGCGCCCGTAATTTCTCTCCGTCTCAGCCGGAGCGTGGCATCGAACAGCTTCTCGCCTTTCCGGTGGTTCTCGATGTGCACATTCAGACGCGCTCCTGGCGAATTGAATCGCCACTCATAATCGATATCCATCGGCATGAACGGAGACACGTGCATCATCTTTTGGGGTGAATGCCGCCATGGTTGTTGCCCGCCGGGCTGGCCCTTCGTGTCCAGCACGTAGCAGTGCCGCTCGCCCCAGGGTGTGTTGTTCACCTCGGCCACAATGGCTGACAGCGCTTCACCGTCGGCGTGATAGCAGTAATAGAAACTGACCGGATTGAAGCAATATCCGAAATAGCGCAAATGGGTCAGCAGGCGGACGGGGCCCTCCGGCCTCCGGCCCGTTTGTTCCCGAACCAGCTCGCGCACGGCCTCGTCCAGCGGCTGATTAGGATCACCCATGTGATCCTCCCGATCAAAACGGGCCAGCGCCCGCTTTCGAGCCGACCAGAGCCAACGGCCTTTGAACACCTTGTCCAACTCGGCAAGATCGAGATACATCATGAACAACCCGTACTCGAACGCATGTTCGGCCGGTTTTTGACGGCGGTGACTAACCCGCCCTTCGAAAATCGCGCTGTGCATACGTTTCTGCCTTTTGGAAGTGCTCCAGCGCCGCAAGCGCGCTGACCACGCCGTCCTCATGAAAGCCGTATCGCCAATAGGCCCCGCAGAACCAGGTCCTGCCTGAACCGTTGACGCGGCTGCCATTCACCTCGGCATGCCGCTGTTGGGCGGCGACCGCATCCGGAGTGAATATCGGATGGTCGTATTCGATCACTTCAATGATCTTCTCGGGATTGATCGCCTCGGTGTTGTTCAGCGTGACACAGAAATCCGCCGGCGACTCGATGCCCTGAAGGATATTCATGTTGTAGGTCAGCGCGACGCGCTCCTGCTCGCGCTTGAGAATGTGGTAATTCCAGGCTGCCCAGGCCAGGCGCCGCGTCGGCATCAGGCCAGCGTCGGTATGCAGCACAGCCTCATTCTTCTGGTATCCAATAGCGCCCAGGACCTCTTGCTCCAGGGGGCTGGCGTCAGCCAGCATGGCCAGGGCCTGGTCACTGTGGCTGGCTATGAAGACATGGTCGAAGCGCTCTGCCGCAGCACCATGCGCTTTCACCAGGACGTGGTCCGGATATCGCTGTATGGACTGCACCGGGCATCCCAGCCGGATATCCTCGCGATGTCCGGCTGTCAGCTTCTCCACGTAGCGGTGAGAGCCACCCGTGATGACTTTCCATACCGGCCGGTCGCTCACCGTCAGCAATCCATGATTGGCGAAAAAGCGGACGAAAAACCGGGCGGGCATTCGCCCCATCACCTCGGGCTTGGCCGACCATATCGCGGCGCCCATAGGCATGATGTACTGATCGATGAAACCCGGGGAATAACCATTGGCCGACAGGTAACCGTCCAGGGTGATATCCCCGGCGTCGGCCTCCAGCAGCGCCGGCGCCTCGCGATTGAAGCGCAGGATGTCGCGGATCATGCGGATGAAGCGTGGGCTGATCAGGTTTCGACGCTGGGCGAACAAGGCGTTGAGCGAGGTGCCGTTGTATTCGAGGCCACTGCGCTCGTCCTTGACGCTGAAACTCATGTTGCTGTCCTGGTAAGCAACGCCAAGTTCTTCCAGCAGGGCAATGAAGTTGGGGTAAGTCCGGTTGTTGAACACGATAAAGCCGGTATCGACGGCATGGGTTTGACCCTCGTGATCAACCTGGACCGTGTTGGTGTGGCCGCCGATGCGGTCAGCCGCCTCAAACACGGTGATGTCGTGGTCTCGCGCCAGGTGATAGGCAGCCACGTTGCCGGCGATCCCGGTGCCTATGACCGCGATCTTCATCGGTGGTCACCCCGCAGGCAAAGCCACGCGCAGAAATGGCCCTTGGTCACCATTGCTGCGGCACCTGCTGGATACCGCTGGTGTCATAGCCCATCTCGCCGATCAGCCTGACGATTTGATCGTAGCGATAGGCTTCAATGGCCGGCTCACGCGCCATGATCCAAACATAATCTCGCTTGTTTCGGCCGATCACGGTCACCGAGTAGTCTTCATCGAGATAAACGATGCGGTAGTCCGCCTTGATCGGCCAAATGAACTGCATACCCCAGACCGCGTTGGACTCTGCGCTGACCCAGGCACGCGGGTTGTACTGCTTTTTCTTGCCGTCGAAAGATCCGTCTCGAAAAGTAAAGGTCGTGCCGATGGTGCCATCGCCATTGAGCCGGTAAGACTCCACGGCGTTATGAGCGTCTCGCTCCAACGCGGTGGGAATGTTCGCGATGACATACCAGTCACCCATGAATCGCTCAAGGTCAACGCTGTCCACAGGACGCAGTGGCTCTTTTGCGCTACACCCGAAAAGGCTCAGCACAAGTAAAAGGGCGGCAGGCAGTAACGTGGTCTTTCTTCGCATTGCTCTCTCCCGATACTCGCCTGAAGCTCAAGCGCGCCGGGGGCCCGGAAAAAACGCGTTCGTGCTGCGAATGTACTCGGCATAGGCCGGTCGGCGCCCGCCGATGTCTTTTTCCAGCATCGCCACACCGGAAACCTTGAGCAGCAGGAACGACATGAGTAAGGGCGAAACCACCGTCCAGGCGCCGCCGGCAGACAGCGCGATCAGGAAGAAGCCCCACCACATTGTGAAGTTTCCGAAATAATTCGGGTGTCGTGTAAAACGCCATAGGCCCGTGTCCATCACCGCGCCCTGGTTGTTCGCGTCCGCCTTGAACCGGGCCAGCTGGAAATCTCCAATCGCTTCAAACAGGAAACCGACCAGCCACAGCGCAACACCCACCATGTCCAGCCAGCCCAGCGCCGTCTCCCCGCTGATGGCAACCAGCAGAGGCAGGCTGATGATCCAGGCCAGCAGGCCCTGCAGGCCGAACACGATGTAGAAGCTTTTAAATCGAAAGCCGGGTTCGTTGTTACGGCGGATTTGCTGGTAGCGATAGTCCTCCGGTTCACCGTGATTGCGCCAGGTGATGTAGCCTGAGAGCCTGACGGCCCAGGCGCCCACAAGGATCAGCACCAAGGTGGTACGCGGACCCGTTCCAGAGACGGCCGCGGCGTAGACACCGGCCGAGAGCAGGAACATCAGCGACCAGAGTGAGTCGACAATACTGACGTCGTCCTTGACCAGGCTGACAACCCAGAAGAAGGTCGAAAAGGCCAGGATTGCGCCACCGGCCCACCACCATGCCGCTGTCTCAATCACGACGCGCCCCGCTCGAACAGGTAGTGGCTGACAAACCACTCGGCGCCGTCGGCATGGCCAAACAGCTCGGCGCAGGCCATAAAGAAAATTCGCCACCTTTGGAACCATCGGGCCGCATCCGCTTTGCCGTAGGTACCTTCGAGCACGGACATGATGTCCTCGCGCTCGCGGTCCATGTTTTCCAGCCACGCGTTGGATGTCCGCTCATAATGGCGACCGTTCCACTTCCACTGCCGCACCAGGTCAAGATCCTGTTGAAAGTGCA
>WTJD01000196.1 GCA_011524975.1 Lysobacterales bacterium | reverse complement strand
GTCTGGGGCCGGGACGCACGTTGGTGCTGATCAATGGACGACGTACCACGGATTATCCACTTCCGTTCAACGGCCAGAGCAACCTGGTAAACCTGGCTTCCATTCCGGTGGCTGCGGTTGACCGGGTGGAGATTCTGGCCGGCGGCGCCAGCGCCATTTATGGCTCCGACGCCGTGGCGGGTGTGATCAACATCGTTATGCGCAAGGAAGTCGAGGGCGTCGATGTGCGCTTGCGCCTGGGCGACACCACCGAAGGCGGTGGCGAATCGCAGCGCCTGCAGGTGGTGGGCGGCCTCAATGGCGACAATTTCCACTTCACCTATGCGCTGGAGTATTTCAACCGTGATCCCATTTGGGGCTATCAGCGGGATTTCATGGATTCCATCCTGGATGACCCGGATGGAGAGCCATTCGTTAACACCCGCAGCCTGCTGGCCCTGGACGCGTTCGATGCATTCCGTGTGGGCAGCGTGGGTCTGCGCTACATCGACCCAACGCCTGCGGCCTGTGATAACTGGGCGGAACTGGATCACTCTTTCCGGCCTGGCGCGGGATATTTCTGCGGACGTGACGATGATATTTCCCAGTTCACCATTCGCAATGGCACCGAGAACTACTCGGCCTTCCTGAACGGCAGTTATGAGATCAGCAGCAAAACCGAACTGTTCGGCTATCTCAGCTACATCAACAAGGACTCCGAGTTCAATGTGGGCACGCTGTTCTGGCAGTCGAACCGGTTTGGGCCCAATGCCGATGGCTCAAACACCTTCTCGAACCTGGGCAATATCGTGCAATACGACCTGTCGCCCTTCGGCATTGGCGTGATCGAATGGCCTCAGGTAACCCTGTTGCAGCGAATCTTCACCGCGTCCGAGATGGGTGGACAGGACGTCAACAACAACCGCTTCGATGAAGAAAGCTTCGATGTCGCATTCGGTATCCGGGGCGATTTCGCCACCGATTGGGAATATGAGTTGACGGTCTCGCACTCCAAGTATGAGCTCACCCGCGAACGGCGACTGATCCTGGCCGATGAAGCAGATGCTTTCTTCGCCGGTGATCTGCTCACTAACCTGGAGCCCGATCCCTTGTTCGGTGGATTTTTCGCCGACCTGGGTGATCTGACGGACCCCAACGCGGTCTACAACCGGCCTCTGACGCCCGCTGAATTCCTGTCTATCTCCGATATCGATCGAACCGAGGCGGATTCCAGCAACTCCACCGTGAGCGCATCAGTCGTCGGTGAACTGTGGGAACTCCCCGCAGGCCCGATTGGCTTTGCCGGCATTGCCGAATGGGGCACCCAGGAATACGACATCAACCTGGACCCACGCCTGCGTAACGGCGTCTTCTGGGGCTTTACCGGCACCGGCGGCGGCGGTGAGCGTGATCGCTACGCCATTGGCGCTGAGTTCCTGATCCCCGTCACAGATCAGCTCACGGCGACGGCCGCTGTGCGCTATGACCGTTACGATGACATCACGGACGTGGACGGCGCGCCGACCTACGCGCTTGGCCTGGAGTACCGCCCCATCGAGCCGCTGCTGCTGCGTGGCCGTTTCGCCACCAGCTTCCGGGCGCCTGACATGCACTATGTCTTCGCCGACCCGAGCGGGTTCTTCCAGACCGTGCCTGACTATTATCTGTGCGCCAGGGACCTGGGCATCGATGAGAGCAGTCCGGGCGGGCTGGCATCTTGTATCGACCCCATCCGCGGCTCATTGGGCGGGACCAGCGTGCAAGGCACCCGCGCGGGTAACCCGGGCCTCGAGGAGGAAGAAGGTGAGTCGTTCACCATTGGTTTCGTGTGGGAAATCCTGGACAACCTGACCGTCAGCGTTGATTACTACGATATCCACCTGGAAAACATCGTTGCCGACCGGTCGGTAGACACCCTGTTGCGCGACGAACGTGCCTGCCTCCTGGGCGGCTCCTACACCGTCACTGCGGGTACCAACTGTGATGATGTGCTCAACCGCATCATCCGTAACCCTGCTGACGGTGGTATCAACTCGGAGACGCTGTCCACGGTGGCCATCGGGCCGTTCAACCAGGCCGTGCAGGAAACCAACGGTGTTGACGCCGCGGTCAACTGGAGCATCCTGACCAACGACTGGGGTATGTTCTCGCTGGACGCCTCATGGACCCGGGTGCTGGATCAGAAAGCGGCAACGCTGCCTTCAGATCCGGTGGTCTCTTTTGCCGACGGCGGAACGCAAGACTTCCGCAGCCGTTTCCGGGCCACTTTTGGCTGGACGTATCGGGACTTCAACGCCACGTTGTTCATGAACCGCCTTGGCTCCTCGCTGACCAATGACAGTCTGTTCAGCGATACCAAGAACCGCGTCGACGCCCAGACTTACTGGAACGCGTCGTTCCGCTACATGTTCAATGACAACTTCAGCATGACGCTGATCGGCAACAATATCTTCAACAAGAAGCCGCCGATTACCTCTGAAGAAGAGTATCCCTACTTCAACATTTTCAACTACGACCCTTATGGTCGTGAGTTGTTCGTGGAACTGTCTTACCTGTTCCTGTAAGGATATTCACCACAAAAAAAAACGCCCGGCCAAATGGCCGGGCGTTTTTTCATCATCAAGCCGAAAAATGATCAGGCTTTGTTGTCCTGCTCCGGATCGACTTCCTCGAACTCAGCGTCAACCACGTCTTCACCGGCATTCGCCTGGGCGCCGCCCTCAGCAGCCGGGCCTTGCTCGGCCTGGGCAGCCTCAGCCGCCTTCTGGTAGATCACCTGGCCGGCCTCGGTCAGCTTCTGCGCCGCAGCCTCGATGGCATCCTTGTCGTCGCCCTTCATGGCCTCTTCAACCTGGGAGATAGCCTCTTCAATGGCCTTGCGCTCGTCTTCGCTGAGCTGCTCTCCGTACTCTCCAAGGCTGGTGCGGGTGGCGTGGACCAGCGCGTCAGCGCTGTTGCGGGCCGTCACCGTCTCCTGGAATTTGCGGTCTTCCTCGGCGTGGGCCTCGGCATCACGGACCATCTTGTCGATCTCGTCGTCTGACAGGCCGGAACCCGCCTTGATTTCGATCTTTTGCTCTTTGCCGGTGTTGTTGTCCTTGGCACTCACATGCATTATGCCGTTGGCATCGATGTCGAATGTGACTTCAATCTGAGGCATCCCGCGAGGCGCCGGCGCAATACCGGCCAGGTCGAAGCGCGCCAGGGATTTATTGGCGGCTGCAACCTCACGTTCGCCCTGCAGAACATGCACGGTCACGGCGGTCTGGTTGTCTTCGGCGGTTGAAAACACCTGCGAGGCCTTGGTCGGGATCGTGGTGTTCTTCTCAATCAACTTGGTCATGACGCCGCCCAGGGTCTCAATGCCCAGTGACAACGGGGTCACGTCCAGCAGCAGCACGTCTTTGACGTCACCAGCCAGAACACCGCCCTGCACCGCCGCGCCCATGGCAACGGCCTCATCGGGATTGACGTCACGACGCGGCTCTTTGCCGAAAAACTCTGTGACGGCTTCCTGCACCCGCGGCATGCGGGTCTGGCCGCCCACCAGGATCACGTCCTCGATGTCGCTGACCTTCAGGCCCGCGTCATCCAGCGCCGTGCGGCAGGGCCCGATGGTCTTTTCGACCAGGTCACCCACCAGCGCTTCCAGCTTGGCCCGGGTCAGCTTGATGTTCAGGTGCTTCGGCCCGCTGGCATCAGCTGTGATATACGGCAGGTTCACTTCGGTCTGCTGACCGTTGCTGAGCTCAATTTTGGCCCGCTCTCCCGCCTCTTTCAGACGCTGTAGCGCCAGCGGATCGTTCTTCAGATCAAAACCCTGATCCTTCTTGAATTCATCGACCAGGTAGTCGATCACGCGCTTGTCGAAATCCTCTCCACCGAGGAAAGTGTCGCCGTTGGTGGACAACACCTCGAACTGATGCTCGCCGTCGACGTTTGCGATCTCGATGATGGAGATATCAAAGGTGCCGCCGCCCAGGTCGTAGACAGCGATCTTTCGGTCACCGCCTTTTTTGTCCATACCGTAGGCCAAAGCGGCCGCGGTAGGCTCGTTGATGATGCGGCGCACGTTCAGTCCGGCGATCTTGCCCGCGTCCTTGGTGGCCTGGCGCTGGGAGTCGTTGAAGTAAGCCGGAACGGTGATCA
>WTJD01000051.1 GCA_011524975.1 Lysobacterales bacterium | reverse complement strand
GGCGAAGACGTCGAAAACATCATCCAGAAGCTGCTGCAGAAGTGCGACTACGATGTCGAAAAGGCGCAGACCGGGATTGTCTATATCGATGAAATAGACAAGGTTTCCCGAAAAGCGGAAAACCCCTCCATCACCCGTGACGTCTCCGGTGAAGGTGTGCAGCAGGCGCTGCTCAAGCTGATTGAAGGCACCATCGCGTCGGTGCCGCCACAGGGAGGGCGCAAGCATCCGCAGCAGGAGTTCCTGCAGGTGGATACCAGCCAGGTGCTGTTCATTTGTGGCGGTGCTTTCTCTGGCCTGGAAAAAATTATCCAGGCACGGTCCAGCGCGACCGGAATCGGTTTTGGTGCTGAGGTGGAAAGCCGCAGGAAGGATGACGAGATTGGCATGGTTCTGCAGGACGTCGAGCCTGAAGATCTGGTCAAATTTGGCCTGATTCCCGAGTTTGTCGGGCGTCTGCCGGTCGTGGCCACGCTGCACGAGCTGGACGAGGAATCGCTGGTTCGCATCCTGGTGGAGCCCAAGAACGCGCTGATCAAGCAATACAATCATCTCTTTGAGATGGAGGGCGCCGAGCTCGATATCCGCGAGGAAGCCCTGCGCGCGATCGCCCGCAGGGCCATGGCCCGCAAGACGGGCGCCCGGGGGTTGCGCACCATTCTTGAGAGCGTTTTGCTGGACAGCATGTATGAACTGCCCTCACTCGAAGGGGTGTCCAAGGTGGTGGTTGATGAGACCGTCATTGAAGGCGAAGCCGAGCCGCTCGTGCTCTACGAAAACGCCCCCCAGAGCCGCGCCGCCAGCGAATAAAACCTTCCTCCGTTGTCCATGCGGCGGCTTGAAAAAGCCGCTCGCGCATCAATATCTAGGACATTCGCAGTCGTTCGCGTACCGGACGGTCAACTGCCGTTAAGCTAAGCCTATGACGCGCCCGTGTCGCGCCTCACCAGACCCAGAGAGCCCTAATGTCCGAATCCGATCAAAGCCTCACCATGTTCCCAACTGCCTTGGAGCCCATGCCGGTACTTTCGCTCAGGGACGTGGTGGTTTACCCCTACATGGTCATTCCCCTGTTTGTTGGGCGCGAGCGTTCGATTCTGGCGCTGGATGAGGCCATGAATGTCGACAAGCGCATCATCCTGGTGACCCAGCGCAGCCCCGATGTGGACAACCCGGAAGTGGCCGATCTTTACGAGGTCGGAACGCTGGCCACCGTGTTGCAGTTGCTGAAGCTGCCTGACGGCACGACCAAGGTGCTGGTCGAAGGCGGTGAGCGTGTCCGTGTGACCGCATTTTCAGATGAGAAAGGTTATTTCGAGGCCCAATGGGAGTCGCTGGACGACGATCACGACCACAGCGATAAGGAAATAGAAGTCACCATGCGGTCGCTGGTCTCGCTGTTCGAGCAGTACGTCAAGCTGAACCGCAAGATCCCGCCCGAGCTGTTGACGACGTTGGCGGGTATAGACGATGCGAGCCGCCTGGCCGATACCGTGGCCGCGCATCTCAACATCCGGCTGCAGGAAAAGCAGGCGCTGCTCGAGATGGGTAGCGTGGCGGAGCGGATGGAACATCTGATGAGCCTGGTGGAAGGCGAGATGGAGGTGCTTCAGCTGGAGAAGCGCATCCGGGGCCGGGTCAAGTCCCAGATGGAGAAGAGCCAGCGAGAGTATTACCTCAATGAGCAAATGAAGGCCATCCAGAAAGAATTGGGCGACATGGACGATGCGCCCAATGAAATGGAGGACCTCGAGCGGCGACTGAAAGAAGCCGGGATGCACGCGGAAGCCGAAAAGAAAGCCAATTCCGAGCTCAACAAGCTGAAGATGATGTCACCCATGTCGGCAGAAGCGACCGTCGTGCGCAACTACATCGACTGGCTGCTGAGCGTGCCCTGGAAAAAGCGCAGCCGTGTCCGCAAGAAACTGGACGTGGCCGAGGATATTCTCGAAGCAGATCACTACGGGCTGGAAAAGGTCAAAGAGCGTATTCTCGAGTACCTGGCCGTACAGCAGCGCGTGAAGTCCATGAAGGGACCGATTTTGTGCCTGGTTGGCCCCCCCGGAGTGGGCAAGACCAGCCTGGGTCGATCCATCGCTCGGGCCACGGGGCGCAAGTTCGTTCGCATGTCGCTGGGCGGCGTTCGGGATGAGGCAGAAATCCGCGGGCACCGCCGCACGTACATCGGTTCGATGCCAGGGCGCGTGGTTCAGAACATGGCTAAGGTGGCAACCCGCAATCCGTTGTTCATGCTCGATGAGCTCGACAAGATGTCGATGGATTTCCGTGGAGATCCTTCGTCCGCCTTGTTGGAAGTGCTCGATCCCGAGCAGAATCACGCGTTTAATGACCACTACCTGGAAGTCGATTTCGACCTGTCTGAGGTGATGTTCATTGCCACTGCCAACTCCCTGAATATTCCCGGCCCCTTGCTGGACCGGATGGAAGTGATCCGCATCCCGGGCTACACCGAGGATGAAAAGCTCCATATCGCCAAGAGATACCTGTTGCCCAAGCAAATGGAGCAACACGGGCTCAAAGAGCATGAGCTCACGGCCAGTGACCAGGTGCTGATCGATATTATTCGCTACTACACGCGAGAGTCGGGTGTGCGTAACCTCGAGCGTGAAATTGCCAAAATTTGCCGCAAGTCGGTCAAGAAGCTGGCATTGGAATCCGACCGCAAGAGCGTAACGGTGAATGCGCGCAACCTGGAGTCATTCCTGGGTGTACGCCAATTCCGCTATGGGGTGGTCGAGGACGGTAACGAAGTGGGTCAGGTGACCGGCCTGGCATGGACGGAAGTGGGCGGAGAGCTCCTTCGCATCGAAGCTTCACTGGTGCCGGGCAAAGGCCAGCTGACGCTCACGGGCCATCTGGGGGACGTAATGAAGGAGTCCATCCAGGCAGCGATGACCGTGGTTCGCAGCCGGGCTGAAGGGCTGGGGCTGGATGCCGGATTTCAGCAGACCCTGGACGCGCACGTTCATGTCCCCGAAGGCGCGACGCCGAAGGACGGCCCCAGCGCGGGCATCGCCATGTGCACGGCGCTTGTTTCAGCGCTGACCCGAATCCCGGTCCGGGCCGATGTGGCCATGACCGGAGAAATCACGCTGCGCGGCAAGGTCTTACCCATTGGCGGCCTGAAGGAAAAACTCCTGGCAGCGCACCGGGGTGGCATACGGTTGGTCATTATCCCGGCAGACAATGAAAAAGACCTGGCCGAGATTCCAAAGAACATCCTCCGCAAGCTGGAGATTCATCCGGTCAGCAACGTCGATCAGGTGCTTGGGCTGGCGCTGGAGGAGATGCCAAAGCCGTTGCTGGCAGCGGGTGAGGCCGACCAGGCCACCGGTTCAGAGCGCGAGGAGCAACCCAGGACGCACTGATTGGGCGCTGGCTGACGGCCAGGCCGTCACCCCGTAGCCTATTTCATTTTTGCGCCCCCAATGTCGGCTTTGACCGCAAATGAAGCGCTTGGGCGTGTTTGCTAAGGTGTTTCCTTCATGTACATGCTGAATTCTGTTGCGCCTTCCGCCAAGCCTGTATTACTATGCCCGCTCGGCTTGCAGGCCGCTGTGTATAAGGCGTTTCGGGGGTTGGCCATCGCCTGGAAACCTGAAAAGTCAACTGACTAAATAAACCTATTGACCTGCAATAGCCCTTCGCAACCAATCACTAAATAATATGGAGTGCAAGAATGAATAAATCTGACCTGATCGACGCCATCGCCGCTTCCACTGGTCTGACCAAGGCCGACGCCGGACGGGCGCTGGACGCTACCACTGATAACATCGCCTCGGCACTGCAAAAGGGTCAGTCAGTGTCTCTGGTAGGTTTTGGGACATTCTCTGTCAAGCATCGCGCTGCACGTCAGGGCCGTAACCCGCGCACCGGTGAAGCCATCACCATCAAGGCTTCCAATACCCCCGGTTTCAAGGCTGGTAAAGCGCTCAAGGATGCCGTAAACTAGCGCGCCTTTTCGGGGGTGCTTAGCTCAGTTGGGAGAGCATCGCCCTTACAAGGCGAGGGTCGGCGGTTCGAGCCCGTCAGCACCCACCAAAAATTGGAGTGGTAGTTCAGTTGGTTAGAATACCGGCCTGTCACGCCGGGGGTCGCGGGTTCGAG
>WTJD01000256.1 GCA_011524975.1 Lysobacterales bacterium | reverse complement strand
CCCGGCCCGAATTGTCCGTGCTGTTGTCTTACAGCAAGATCCGGCTCTACCAGGAACTGCTGCGGTCCGATGTGCCGGAGGACGCCTACCTGTCTCGCGAATTACACGGGTACTTCCCGCAACCGCTGCAGGAGCGTTTCCACGATCTCATGCCGGGTCATCGGCTGAAGCGGGAAATTATCGCGACCATGGTGACCAACAGCGTCGTGAACCGCATGGGCGTGTCTTTTGTCATTCGCATGCGCGATGACACCTCGGCCACGCCCGGCGAGATTGCCCGGGCCTATACCATCGCCCGGGAAGTCATTGATGCCCGCAGCTTCTGGGCCCGGGTGGAAGCGCTGGACAACGCGGTGGATGCCGATTTGCAAAATGAGGCCAGGCTGGCCATGTGGAATTTCCTCCGCCAGGTGACACGCTGGCTGGCCAGCCGTCCGGGATGGTCGCTGGACATCAGCGAGGTGGTGGGCCGCCTCAAGCCGGGACTGGACCAGCTGCGCCAGAGCGGACGGCGCCTGATGAGCCCGGAGGATCAGCAGCTGGCCCAGCAGGTAGCGCAAAAATTCATGGATGGCGGCTTTGATGACGACCTGGCCTGGCAGGCTGCCAGCCTTCGGCACCTGGCGAACGCGTTCGACATGATTGATATGGCCGCCAATCGCCACATCGAGCCGTTGGCGGTCGCCCGGGTGTACTACGACCTGGGTGAATCGCTGGGGCTGCGATGGTTCCGCAGCCAGGTCGAGGCGCTCGCGGTGGAGGGGCAATGGCACGCGCATGCGCGCGGGAATCTGCGTGAGGAGCTGAATCAGCATCAGCGGTCACTGGCCGCGCGGGTGCTGGATAAGGAAGGCAATGATGACGACGCGGTGCAACGCTGGCTGGGCGGCCATGAGACCGAGGTGAAGCGGGTGACCGACATGGTGACCGACATGCGCGATTTGCCCGCCATGGATTACGCGACCCTGTCCGTGGCCGTGCGCTCACTGGCGCACATGCTGGCGGCGACCGAGCATCCCGCATGATCACGCACGGCATACATTTTGTGGCCAGCAGCGTGGATGAAGGCACGGAGGCCCTGCGCTCGCTGAAGGAACGCTATGGACAATGCTCGCTGGAGGAGGCGAGGATCATCGTAGCCCTGGGCGGTGACGGATTTATGCTGCAGACGCTGCACCAGGTCATTGATCGGAAATTACCGGTTTACGGTATGAAAATCGGCAAAGTCGGATTTCTGATGAACCGGTTTGTTGAAAAAGATCTGGATCAGCGCCTGCAGGAGGCGCGCAGAGTGGAGCTGCATCCCCTGAAAATGGAGGTGGCCACCGAGGCCGGGACCACGGTTTCCGCCATCGCGATCAACGAGGTTTCGCTGTTGCGGCAGACCAACCAGGCCGCGCACATTCGCGTACTGGTCAACGGCACGGTCAGGGTAGAGGAGCTGGTCTGCGACGGCGTGTTGGTGGCGACCGCCGCCGGAAGCACTGCTTATAACTCGTCGGTTCGCGGACCGATTTTGCCACTGGGCACCGATGCCATGGCGCTGACACCGATCAGCCCGTTTCGCCCACGCCGCTGGAGTGGCGCTATCCTGCCGGGCAACTCCAGCGTGAGATTCGAGATCAAAGACCATCACAAGCGGCCCGTCAGCGCCACCGCGGACGCGTTCGAAGTGCGCAAGATCCTCAGCGTGGATGTCCGTTACGACACGGAAAGCCGTATTGAGCTGCTGTTCGACCCGGACCATTCACTGGAAGAGCGGATTCTGAACGAACAGTTTTTGTAGATAGGGACTAGTCCCTGGTCCCCAGTCCCTCATTCGCCACCCCATGCGGTACATGCCCCGTCGCCACGCGGGTCTGGGCGGAGGCGCAGTGCACCTTTTGGTCGTCGAAGAAAATATCAGCGCCAAACGCTTCGAGAAATGGGCCTTTGGGCTTGCCGCCCAGGAACAGGGCCTCGTCGATGCGGATGCCCCATTCGCGCAGCGTCAGGATGACCCGCTTGTGCGCCGGTGCGGAACGGGCTGTGACCAGGGCCGTGCGGATGGGGTTGTCCTCGGCGGGGTAGGCGGACTGTATCTCATGCAGGGTTTTGAGCACCGGCTTGAAAGGCCCGCCGGATAGCGGCTGCATGGCCTCGCGTCGTTCGTTCTCAGCAAATGCCTCCAGGCCTTCCGCCTGGTAAATACGTTCTGATTCGTCTCCGAACAGCACCGCGTCCCCGTCGAAGGCGATGCGCAGCTGACCGCTGTCGGGCCGGTCGGAAACGCCGGGCAGAATGAGCGCGGACGCGTGGCCATTGCTCAGCGTGCTGCGCACGTCTTCAATATGGGTGGACAAAAACAGGTGCACGCCCAACGAGGAGAGATAGCGGCTGCGGCTGCCGCCGCTGGTAAAGACCGCCCGTTCGATGTTCAGGCCATGATGTTCGATGGTGTTGAAAATGCGCAGGCCCGTGTCGGCGCTGTTGCGTGACATCAGGATGACCTCGACGCCCGGGTGCTCCACAGCGTCATCGTTCAGGCGGAGCAGTTTCCTGACCAGCGGGAAGGCCACCCCCGGTTTCAGGATGTCGTCTTCATGGCGCGTCTGGTAAGCCCGGTATTCATCAATGCCACGGTCTTCAAATATGCGGTGGCTCTCGTCCAGGTCGAACAGCGCGCGCGAAGAGATGGCCACCACCAGTGGCCCCGACTTCAGCGGGTAAATTTCAGCCTTCTTCATGTAAGTAGAGTAACAGGCGTGGTTCGCAATTGATGAGAAAGGCATGCTTTTGTGATCTGCACGCCTATCTGCCGGCACACGGGTCACGCATCACGAATCGGGGCTCTCCTGCCATGGCGCGCCCACAATCACCGGTTCAGGCTCCAACGCGACCCCGAACCTGTCTTGCACAGACGCCGCCACACGCCGGGCCAGCTCGAGCAGTTCACGCCCGCTGGCGGTACCGTGATTGACCAGGACCAGCGCGTGCTGATCTGAGACGCCGGCATCGCCCGCGCGATGGCCTTTCCAGCCGCAGTGATCGATCATCCACGCCGCGCTGAGCTTGTACCGACCATCGCCCGCCGGATAAGCGGGCAGGGTGGGAAAGTCTGCTTTCAGCGTGTCGGCCAGGTCAGCCGTGACGGCCGGGTTCTTGAAAAAACTGCCGGCATTACCGACCAGCGCCGGGTCTGGAAGCTTTCTTTTCCGGAGTGCGATGACCGCGCGGCTGACGAGGTCCGCCGTCACCTCTGACACGCCCATGGCGCCGAGTTGCTCTTCGATGCCCGCGTATTCAAGCCGTGGCTGAAACCGCCGCGCGAGGTTCATTCGAATGGAGGTCACCAGGAACCGGTTCGCGTCATCGGTTTTGAAGCGACTGGTTCGATAGCCCAGGCGGCAGTCCTCGGCGGTGAATTCCACGGGCTTGCCTGCCAGCCAGTCCCAGCACCGCACCGAGACCAGCACGTCAGACAGTTCCACGCCGTAGGCGCCGATATTCTGGATCGGCGCGGCGCCGACGAGGCCGGGGATCAGTGAGAGGTTTTCCAGGCCGCACAGCCCGTGCGCCAGCGACCAGAGCACCATCGAATGCCACAGTTCACCCGAGGCGCATTCGACCAGCGCGCCCTCGTGGCTGTCTTCCAGCAACCGCATGCCGGCCATGCGATTGAGGAAAACGGTGCCCTCGATATCACCGGTCAGCAGCAGGTTGCTGCCGCCGCCCAGCACGAGGTCGCGCCCAGGCATGAACGTGCACCGGGCAAGGTCTTCGACTCGGCTGAGTTGCGCGACGCGGCTGGCCGTGGCCGGCACGCCAAAGGTGTTGAAACGCTGGAGGCTGACGTTTCGGGATTGCTTCACGCGGCCGTCTTGGAGCGGCGAATGGACTTCACGCTCTCACTGATCAGGTCGGGGCCGCGATACACAAAGCCCGTGTAAAACTGCACCAGGTCGGCGCCCAGTTCGATTTTGCGGGCCGCATGTTCGCCCCGCGTGATCCCGCCGACGCCGATCAGGGCAATGTGCGAGGGCAGGGCCGCGCGCAGCCTGGAGAGAACGGCATCGGCCATATCGCGCAGTGGTCCGCCCGACAATCCGCCTTGTTCACCGGCATGGGGCAGCCCTTCGAGGCCCGGGCGCTCGATGGTGGTA